>JAYVQV010000302.1:0-7144 GCA_043776855.1 Limisphaerales bacterium
TTGTGCGTCCGCATGCCCTCCTCTCCCCAACCCTCTCCTCCCTCCGAGGGAGGAGAGGGAGTCAGAATAAGAACAGTTTCAAGCTGCACCCCGGCGGCCAGAGCCGGCTATTTCTTTTGGCCGTAAAGTTCGGCCGGCGTTTTTAACTGCGGTTCGGTGATTTTGAAATTTCCATTTTCGACCGAGCGGAAGAAGCACGACTGGTAGCCTTCGTGGCAGGCTGGGCCGTTTTGCTCGACCTGGATGAGCAGGCAGTCGCCGTCGCAATCGAACGCCACGTCTTTCACGGTTTGCGTGTTGCCGCTTTCCTCGCCCTTCATCCAGAATTTCTGGCGCGAGCGGCTCCAGAAATGCGTCTTGCCCGTGGCCATCGTGCTTTCGAGCGAAGCGCGGTTCATCCACGCCATCATCACCACGCGGCCGGTCTTCTGTTCCTGAATGATCGCGGGGATCAAACCTTGCGCGTCAAATTTCAATTGGTCGTAGAAACTCATGGGAATAATTTACGATTTACGATTTACGATTTACGAGTCTTAAATCCAGACGCGCGTAAATCGTATATCGCAAATGGGACTACGGTTTTTGCCCGCGCAACCGTGGCGGGGCGACGAGCAAATTGGAAGAAGCCTTCAGTTCATTCGTCGTCACGAGAACTTGGTTCGTCGGGGCAACGGGCGTATTTGTCACCGTGACTTCGAGATTGGTGGTGGCAACCGCGTTCGTGGCAATTTCCTCAACGACATCCGGCGGCGGATTTTTGTGGTCCGCGAGGCTGCGCGTGAGGCGGTATTTCAAATCGCCAAAAACGCGGTTCGTCACGGCGTCGAGGTGCGCCTGCGCCTCGTCAAAAAATCCAGTGACAATCTTCGTGCGCGCCAGATGCAGCAGCACACCCTCGCGTTCGTTCTCGTCCTTGCAGATGCGGAGCGCGTTCGTCCACGACAGCAGCGCGTCGTTCGTGCGGAACGGTTTGATGCCGTAGTAGCTCACGGCGTAATCGGTGGCGAGCACGAGGTTTTCCGGCGCGAGCTTCATCGCTTGCTGGTAAAGGCCGAGCGCCTTGTCGAACACCTGCTGCTCGTTGATGCGATAAAATTCCCGCGCATCCTTGCGATAGAGATAAACCGTCGTGGCAAAATTCTGATAATAGATCGGCTCCGCCGGATCGAGGCGGATGGCCTCGGTGTAGCTGGTGAAAGAATTGGTCAGTTCACCGTGCTCGCCAAAATAATTCGCGAGCTGGTTCCAGACGGCGGGATTTTTCGGGTCGAGCTGCTTGGAATTTTCGTATTGCGTCTTCGCGCCGTCCTCGTCGCCGGTGTCGTTCAGGAAAGTGCCGTAGGCGAGGAAGCCGCGCGCGCTGTCGGGGTGGTTGCGAAGAAAAGTTTCGTATTCATGCTTCACGGTATCCAGCCGGATATGGATGCGCGTGTTCAACAGCGCGAGGCTGTTCGTGTCGGTGCGCGGAATCTGGTTGGTGTTGATCCACGAATTGATTTCATCGAGCGCCGCGTCGTCGCTGATCATCACGTTCCGCAGCTCGCGCTCCGCCGGGTCGTTCACATCCACGATGGGCAGCGCGATGCCGGTGTGTTCCGCCACCAGATTGCTGACGGCGACCGGCTGGTTCGTGGCCAGCAGCGCACTCAAAAGTCCAAGCGTCAAATCACCCATGCGTTCAAATTATCAGTCCTGAAAGGTAAAGACAGGATTTAGAGAATGGACAGGATTTCTGCCACCGCGTTCAGTCTTGAAAAACAAATCCTGAAAATCCTGTGAATCCTGTCTCATCACTTCACCAAATCGTGCGGCGCATATTTGAAGACGAAATACGTCGCGCGATTTGTGCCGATGTTTTTCACGCCATGCAATTCGTTCGACGCCTCGAAGATGATGCCGCCGGCTTCCACGATGTTGGTCTGGTCACCTTGGATCGCCGCGAGCGTGCCTTCCTTGAGGATCATCACCTCTTCATCCGCGTGCTGGTGCGGCGTGTGCGGCGATTCGCCGGGATTCAACGTCGTGATGTGGCACTCAAAATTCGAGAGCGTCGGTGTCGGCGCGTCGAAGACGTTGCGGCGCTCGCCCGTCTTGGTCGCCGTGACCTTGAGGTTCGCCCAATTGAAAATGGATGAATGCATCATGGGTTTGCCAGCGGACTGCGCGAGGGCAATGCCTGCAATGGTGGTTGAAATGGAAATGACGGCGACGATGAGATCGCGACAGGTGATTTTCATGCGGACATTTCCGCCGCAAACGCCGGGCAAGTCAAGCGGGCAAACGCTCGGATAGTTTCCTGATTTACGGGGCGCGGCATTTATGCCGCTTCAGCGTGGCTTGAAATGTGGGCGCTGAAGCGGGCTGAAGCCCGCGCTCCGCAAATGAGGACAGCACCAACGCCCGGACGCGGACGGAATTTATTTCGCCGCCGTGCTGACGGGAAGATTGCGTTGCCAGACGCGCCAGCCAAAACCGTCCAATTGGAAACGCGGCAGGTCTCCCGTGGCGGCCTCTGAGGTGCCGCTGATTTTTACGGGTTGAAACTCTGCCGCATTAAAATTTTTCAGCGCGCCGCCCACGGGCCGGCTCGAAAGATTGATGACCACGAGAAATTCCTCCTTCTCATCGCGGCGCGTGAAGGCGACCACTTGCGTGTCCTCGGAACTGGCCAGCCAGTTCACGCGTTCGCTGCGGAAGGCGGCGTGCTCCTTCCGTAATTTGATGAGGTCCTGATAAATCTTGCGGATCGGCGGACGTTCCTTGGGGTTCCAAAAAATGTTCAGCTTGTCGAACAGCGCGGGGTCGCCGGACTCGGTGGCGTCGCCCACTTCCATGCCGTTGTAAAGCAGCGGCACGCCGTCAAGCGTGAACATCAGCGCCGACGCGGCCAGCGCGCCCTTCAGCCCGTAGCGCGCAACGGCGCGGGCCTCATCGTGGTCATCGCTCATCCGCATATGCAGCGAGCCTTTGGGAAATTGTTTCACGCTGTCCTCCCACGACTGGCGGATTTTGGTCGCCGGGGCGGCGCGGAGGAGGACATCGTTCATCGTCGCGAGCAGCGGCCAGGAATAATCCAGGTCAAACGCCTGCGTGAGCAATTCCGGTTTCGTGGCCTCGGCCAGCATGATGAGGTCGGGTTTTATTTTGGTGAGTTCGGCCCGCGCCTGTTCCCAGAAATCGGTGGGAACCATGTAGGCCACGTCGCAGCGGAAACCGTCCACGTCACATTCCTTTAGCCAATACTTCAGCATGGCGATCATGTATTCGCGGAGCGCGGGGCCGGTGTAGCTCAAGCCCGCCACGTCCGTCCATTCCGGCACGGGCGGGATGACGTTGCCCTTGGCGTCCTGCTTGTAAAAATTTTTATTCGTCATCATCACGCTGTCCCACGCGGTGTGGTTGGCGACGATGTCCATGATGACCTTCATGCCGCGCGCGTGTGCGCCGACGACAAGTTTTTTGAAATCGTCCAGCGTGCCGTAGTTCGGATCAATCGCGTAATAATCCTTGATGGAATACGGGCTGCCGAAATCGCCCTTGCGAAATTTTTCGCCGATGGGATGGATGGGCATCGTCCAGAGAACCGTCACGCCGAGGTCGTGCAGCTCGTCCAGTTTGGCGGTGACACCGGCGAGATTACCGGCGGGGGAAAACTGGCGCGGAAAAATTTCGTAGATGGTTCCGCTGCGGAGCCAGTCCGGCGAAGTGCGGGCGCGGCTGCCGGAAACATCCGCGTCGGCACGGACGACGGCGGTCCACATCACGGCGACGGCGAGCGACAAAATTATTTTGATGGAGCGGTGCATGGTTCCGTGGTTCCCAAAAATTTTCGACGGTCAGTTTTGAGGAGTTCGCTGGGCAAACCATGCCTGATCAGAAGCATTAGAATAGCGCCCGTTGGCAACATACGAACCGGTAGCGGTAACAGGCACATTCGCCAGGCGCATTTTGTATAGTTCAGAGTGGCCGTCGGCAAATGATATGCCGCTGGCGCCGCCGTGATTCATGGCTGGCAGTTCGATGAAAGTAGCGGCAGTGCGGTCAAAGTAAAACGCGCCGTCATCAATGCTGTCAGGGTGCTGGTCGAGGATGAGCCACGCGTCCGTTGGGCCGGGGGTGTGAAAGTTGGACATTTTTTTTACGTTGTAGAACCAACTTTGACCGGCATAGAACTTCACGCCACCGCCCACGGCGGCATTCATGGCGCAACTGCGAGCGCGGTAATCCCAGCCCGCCCCGCGTTGGACGCCGCTCAAGTAATTGTCAGACGGACAATGGTAGATTTTTACCGACTTGGAAACATAACTGCCAAGCGATGAAACTCGCTCATCAATGATGTAGGCCGTATTGGTGTTGTAATTGTCCGTGCCCCATGTGAGGTAAGCTTGGGGCTGGCGCGCACTGTAGACCCAACTGGGAATCGTCTGGGTTCCGGTAGCATCACGGTCACCGTTGTAAGCTAGGGCGTCGCCGTTGTCGTTAGCATACATATGCCACGCTAGGGTGAGCTGTTTGTAGTTGTTCAAGCAACTTATGGCCTGCGCTTTTTTCTTGGCGGCGGCGAGCGCGGGCAGCAGCATCGCGGCGAGAATCGCGATGATGGCGATGACGACGAGCAGTTCGATCAAGGTGAACCCGCTTGCCGTCCGGCGGATTTTTTCCAGCGAAGATTTCATTTTTCTTTGCGCGTCACGGTTGCACGAGCCGGAAATAGCGCGCCTTGAAACTTCCCACCGGCCAGTTCGTCGCGCTGTTGCCATCAGTGGCGGACTCATCCTGCCAGACGGCGGTGACGAGGTTCGTCGCGGTTTGGAGGTGAACGCCGCGCCGGCCGAGCCAAGTGACGGGAATTTTTCCAGCGACCAGCTTGCCGGCGGCGAGATTGCCGAAGGACGGTTCCACCGCCAGCGCGCTGTTGGTGCGCTGCACACCGAAGATGTCCATGGGGAAACTGTAGCTGCCGTTCGCGCGGACGTAGCGCGTGTGATCCTGGCCAACCCCGGCTTCGTTGTCCAAGTTCGTGTTGACCGCGCTGGTGTTGTGATAGATGCCGTATTTGTAATTCACCAAAATTGAATTGCCTGCCGGGATTACGAACGAATGTGAATACAGGCCGCTGCCCGGCGGATTGTTCACAAGCTGATAGCCGCTGTAGGACTGGTCGGGAATCGGGTCGGTCCAGTTGATCAGCCAATGCGGACTCGTGAAATCACCGGCGATGAAAACCGTGTCGTTGCCGGCGTCAAATGGAAAGCCGAAGAGATCGGACGCGTTGTTCATGTCCACGGTGAACGTGACCGTGGTGTCGGTGAGCAGCACATCGTTCAAACTCAGATCATTCCACAGCACGAGGGGATTCGTCACGGCCACGCTGCCGAGCAGGAACTGGCGGTTGCCGCCGCCAGTGCTGGCGGGCAATTCGTAGGCCGTGCCGCCGCCGTTGGTGTTGATGACAAATTTGTAGCGCTCGCCGGTGCCGGGCGCGTTGCGGTCAACGTAGCTGCCGCTGAAAATGTTCGACGTGCTGGCGGTCGGGTTGTTCGTCAAAATGAATCCCGCCGCGCCGACCGTGAAAGAATTCGTCTGAAACGTTCCCGCGCAACCCACCGTGTCGCCGTTCGCGAGGTTGAACATTCCCAGCAGACGCGGCACGGTCATGTCCACCGAGAACGTGAGGGGAATCGCCGCGTAGGTGCTGACGCCGCTGAAGTAGGCCAGCGGCAGCGTGCCGGAATTCGTCGGCGTCGTCAGCGAACGGTCGGAGCCATTTTCGTAGTTCGCGCCAATGCCACCGGGGGCGATGACAAATTTATATTGGTGAACCGTGCCGGGATAATTGCCATCTGCAAACGAGCCGGAGTAGATGTTGGAAGCGTTGCCGCTCAATGTGGGATTATTCGTCAGCAGACCCACCGGCGGAAAATTGCCGGAAAATTTCGGCACTTCAAACGTGCCATAGACCTTAATCAGGTCGCCCGCGCCGGGATTGAAATGGCCGAGGTAAATCTGCGGCCCCATATCAATGGAGAATTTGATCACGTTCGTCGTCGCGCTCGGCACGGCGGCGATGTTGTTGAAATAAACCAACGGCAAGACTTGGCCACCGGATTTCAACGTGAACGCACGGTTCGGATCCGAGTCATAGTAGGCCGCGCTGTTGCTGGTGTATTGGAACTTGTAGGTCTCCAACGTGTTCGTCGGATCCGCGACCAGATAGGTGTTCGTGTAGATCGCGCTGCTGCCGACCTGCACCAGCGGGAAATCTGCGAACGCAAACGGATTTGTCTGGAACGAGCCGCCGCAATACACCGCATCCGTGCCGGGAATAAAATTACCCAACTGCCCCTGCGCCGACATATCCACGCTGAACTTCACGGCATACGTCGGGATCACCGCCGGCGCAAAATTGTAGGCGACATACGCCGTGTTCGTGAACTGATGGGCTCCCTGGCCAAAGGCGTCGGCGACGTCATTGCCGGCAATCGCCTCGGTCGAGCGATACGCGCCATTGGGGTTTAACAGCGTGCCAAAAATTCTGATGGTCGCCGGCACATTCGTCGCCAGTCCGATCTTCCCGCACGGAAAAGTCAGGGTGAAATTGGCGCTGGACGCATTATAGCCACCCGTGCCAGCCAAAAAAGTGAAGCCCGCCGGATTCGAAAGGTTCCAGATGTCCATGAAGTCCGATTTGATCACAATGGCATAACCAGGACGAAACCCATTGGTAAAAGTCATCAGGCTGCGGTTGCTGCCGTCGTATCCTGAAATGCCTTTTTGTTCATAGCCGCTGGTGTCGATTAACGTCGCGGTGTTGGTATAGCCGCCGACACCGGTATCAATATAAATCACCAGCGCGTCGTTCAGATTTCCCGAGTTGCCGCGCTGCAGGTTCACCGTGATGTTCGTGTGGTCATCCGTCACGCTCAACACGCCGTTGCCGACGGGCCCGCCGAAACCGGTGTTGCCGTTGCCCGCGAAATTCGTGGCGCGAACCGGGGTGGTGGAGATAAGCATGGCCGCAGCGGCGAGCGCGGCGAGGGGGAAAAATTTATTCATACAGGCTGAAGTCGGCGTTTTCATGGGAATAGATGACAAGGGCTTTGTGGCGATTAGTAATTGGATTTGCTCAAACATACCATTGGCG
>JAYVQV010000303.1:0-7126 GCA_043776855.1 Limisphaerales bacterium
GACGAGGTTGGAGTTCAAGCTTCAGCTTGTTCGGGGAGCAAGCTGAAGCTTGAACTCCAGCGGAACACGTCGGCAAGATGCCGACGCTCCAGTTGGGCGCGGAAAATTCTATGCGACGCGGCGGGGAAATGCCAATCTTGCCGCGTGGAAAACCGAGGCCTCATTGACCCCAACGGCAGAAGCGTGGACTACCTGCGTATTTCCGTGACCGACCGCTGCAACGAGCGGTGTCTCTATTGCCTGCCGGAAAACTACTCCGACTGGCTGCCGCGCGCGGAAGTCTTGAGCGATGCCGAACTGCTCGCCGTCGTCCGCGCCGCTGTGACGCTCGGCTTCAAAAAATTTCGCGTCACCGGCGGTGAACCGCTCGTGCGTCCCGGTGTCGTGGATTTCATCCGTGAACTCATCGCCACGCCCGGCGTGGAATCGGTTCAGCTCACCACCAACGGCACGCGCCTGCCGCAGCTCGCCCAGCCGTTGTTCGACGCGGGTTTGCGCCGCCTCAACATCAGCCTCGATGCGCTGGATGAAAAAATTTATCGCACCATCACGAGCGGCGAAGTCGCGCCCGTGCTGGAAGGCATCAAGCTCGTCAAGCAACTCGGCTTCCCGTCCGTGAAGTTGAATACGGTTTTGATGCGCGGAAAAAATGATGGTGAAATTTTGCCGCTGCTGAACTTCGCGGCGGAACATGACATCGCGATTCGCTTCATCGAACTGATGCCGGTGAGCCTGACGGAGATGTTGAGCGAAAAGAATTTTCTGCCGATTGCAGAAGTTCTCAACCTGCTGAAACGCGAAGACAAACTAGAGCCGTTGACGGAGCCGCTGGGCTTCGGACCGGCAAAATATTTCCGCCTGAAAAAACGCGGCGTGACGGTCGGGCTGATTGGCGCGTTGAGCGACCTGCATTTTTGCGAGCGCTGCAACAAGATGCGGCTGACGTGCGACGGCAAGCTGCGCCCGTGCCTCGGCAATCATCTGGAGACGGATTTGAAACCGGCGCTGCGTCCGGCGATTGACGCGGCGCACTTGGAAAAACTATTTCGCGGCACGCTGGCGGAAAAACCGGCGGAGCATATGTTCCGCAACAACTACCAGCCGCAGCGCGTGATGACGGCCATCGGCGGATGACCGGCAAGTTGCCGGTTCCTACCACTCAAATGAAAATCAAAGTCCTCACCTTCGCGCAAACGCGGACGCAGCTTGGCTTCGGCGAAAAAGATTTTGAATGCGAGGCCAGTGAAACCCCGCGTGACATTTTCCGTCGGCTGGCGCCGCAGTTTGATCCCGGCAAATCCATTCGCGTGGCGGTGAACCAGGAATATGCCGACTGGGATAAACCCATCGGCAACGCCACGGAACTCGCCTTGATTCCGCCGGTGAGCGGAGGTTGAAAAAAATTAACCACAGATGGACACAGATAAACACAGATGAAAAACGAGACGCAGAGGACGCCGGGGGTCGCAAAGTTTTTTCTTCTCTGCGCGTCTCCGCGTTCTCTGCGTCTCCGCGTTTCGTCCCGATCTTTTTTATCTGTGTCCATCCGTGTCCATCTGTGGTTGAAAAATGAAAACACAAATTGAATTCACCCGCTCGGCCATCGTGCCGCTGCCGCCGAAATTTTCCTCAAATGAAATCGGTGCGTGTTTAGAATTTTCCGGCCTCGTCCGCGAACTGGAGAATGGCAAAAAAATCCCCGGGCTGTTTTACGAAGCCCATGAGCCGATGGCGCGAACGCAGCTTGAAAAGATTTTCAAGGAGATCACCGCCAGGAATCCGTGCGAAGAAATTTTATTCATCCACCGTCTCGGATTCGTGCCGGTGGGCGAGGCATCTTTGTTCATCCGCATCAGCACGGAACACCGGCAGGCGTCCCTCGCGCTGATGGCGGAGTTGATTGACCGGCTAAAGCAAGACGTGCCGGTCTGGAAAACTTCTCAAACGTGTTGAATGAGATCTTTCGTCTCGTAACGAACTTTGGCGAGCGTCGCGTATTTGTCGTTGGCCGCGCGGTAGCCCAGCGCGAGGGCGACGACCGTTTTGTAGCCGCTGCCTTCGAGTTTCAAAATCTGGTCGTATTCAGCGGGGGCGATGCCTTCCATCGGACACGCGTCCACGCCGAGAATGGCCGCAGCAGTCATCGCGTTGCCGAGGGCGATGTAGGCCTGGCGGGCGGCCCATTCGTGCGCAGCTTTTCCGCGCGGGCCGTTGACCACGTCACTCAAAATCATGTCACGATAATTGGTCAATTTTTCAACCGGCGTGTGGCGCACCTGGGCCTGACGCTCGATAAACCTGGTCACGTCCGCCTCCTTCATCTCCGTGCGCGCGAGGAACACGACGTAGTGCGAGCAGTCCACGACCTGCTTCTGCCCCCACGAGTGCGGGAGCAGCGCGGCGCGGATGGCGGCGTCCTGCACGACGAGAAATTTATACGGCTGTAATCCGTAGCTGGTGGGCGTGAGCACCAAGGTTTTTTCCAGCGCGGTCCAGACGTGCGCGGGAATCTTGGCGGCGGCGTCAAAAACTTTGGTGGCGTAACGCCATTCGAGCGCGGCGATGAGTTGGTTCGTTTGGTTCAGCATAAATGTCCGCAGAAAATTGCATAGCGACGGCGAAAAGCAATTTTTTCTTCGCGCCGGAAAATTTTTCCGCCAGAATCTGTGCGTGAACCCGAACGAACTCCGCATCCGCCGCGCCACGGTGGAAGACCTCGCTGCGCTCAAGGCCATTTGGCTTTCGATGCAGTTGCCCACGGAGCCGCTCGAAAATCGGCTCACGGATTTTCAAGTCGTCGAGCGCGCGGGCGAAGTTGTCGGCGCGATTGGTTTTCAAATTGTTCGCACCGCCGCGTTGCTCTACGGCGAAGGCTACTCGGATTTTTCCGTGGCGGACGCAGCGCGGGAACTGTTCTGGGACCGCGCGCAAAAGCTGGCCGCCAACCTCGGTGTCTTCCGGCTGTGGACGCAGGAGAATTCCCCGTTCTGGCAGCACTGGGGCTTTCAACCCGCCAGCGAAGAAAACCTTGCGCGTTTGCCGGAGCCGTGGCGAGCCAGCGAGGGAAAATGGTTCACGCTGGAATTAAAAAACGAGGACGTGGTGAACGCCGCGCTGGCGAAACAGTTTGGTGAATTTTCCGCCGGCGAGAAACGCCAGACCAACGAAGCCGCCGCGCATGCGAAAAAGATTTTCAATTTGATTGCCGCCCTCTTGTTTCTCGTCGGCATCGCCGCGCTCGGCATCGCCGGCTGGCTGTTCCTGCGCTTCAGAAATTCACACCACTGAAAGTATGTAGCGGCAGGCATCCTTGCCTGCCGTAGAGGGCGGCTTCTCCACCCTCCGCAGTATGCCGCTACGGAGGACGGGCAGCCGCCCGGATGGGGCGTGGATTTTGAAAGCGGCTGGGAATTTTTTCGAGCGCCCGATGAGGAGCGACGTTTTTTCCGCCGGGCTGGAAGCCCGGCTCTACGTCAGCCAAGATGGCTGACGCTACACGGAAAATTCATCCGCGTGATACGAGCTGCGGACCATCGGCCCGCTCGCGACGTGGACGAAGCCCAGCGTTTCCGCGTGGGTTTTGTATTCGGCAAACTTCGCGGGCGGGACAAACTCAATCACCGGCAGATGTTTCAGCGTCGGCTGCAGGTATTGGCCGAGCGTGAGGATGTCGCACTTCGCCGCGCGCAAATCGGCCATCGCCTGCAACACTTCCTCCTCGCGTTCGCCGAGGCCAAGCATGAGTCCGGACTTGGTGTGAATCTGGTCGCCGCGCATCGCCTTCGCTTTTTTCAACACGCTCAACGACCGGTCATACGTCGCGCGATGGCGAACTTCCGGCGTGAGGCGGCGGACGGTTTCCAAATTGTGATTGTAGATGTGCGGATTTGCGGCCAGAACATTTTCAATGCAAGCGTCGTTGTCCAAAAAGTCGGGAACTAAAACTTCGATGACAATTCCCGGATTCAGCTCGCGCACTTTTTCAATCGTCAGCCGGAAATGTTCCGCGCCGCCGTCCTTCAAATCATCCCGCGCCACCGCCGTGATGACGACGTGCTTCAATTTCATCCGCCGCGTCGCCTCGGCCACGCGCAACGGCTCGTCCGCTTCCAGCGCGAGCGGCTTGGCGGTGCTGACGGCGCAAAAACCGCAGGCACGCGTGCAGCGGTCGCCGGCAATCATGAAGGTGGCCGTGCCTTTGCTCCAACATTCCCAATGGTTCGGACACTTGGCGCTCTCGCAGACCGTGTGCAGTTTGAGTTCGTCCAGCAGCGAGCGCGTGTGCGCGAAGGTATCGGACACGGGCAGCTTGAGGCGCAGCCATTCCGGCAGACGCGGGCGCGGTTTTGATGCGGTGGCAGTCACAAATGTGTTCGGGGTTGTTCTGATTTATCGGGCAACGGCAGGTCACTTTCCGAAAAGCTCGGCGAGCTTATCACGCGGCAGTTTCCAACGCCATGCGGATTCTTGGAAGTTGAAGGGAAGTATTCAGTCGCCCCGCTGCCGGGCGAAGGCAAAAAAATCTATTGCACACCGCGCTGGACATGGTAAAAAAGCGGTAGAGCAATTCACCAGATTCACCCAGGCGCATTGTGTCCCAGTGATGACCACCAAAACCAACCAACGACAACGCCCGGCCTTCACGCTCATTGAGCTGCTGGTGGTCATTGCCATCATCGGCATCTTGGCGGCGCTGCTGCTCCCGGCACTCGGCAAGGCGCGCGAACGCGGGCTGGCCATTGTCTGCCTGAACAACACCAAGCAACTCACGCTCGGCTGGCAGCTTTACGCCAACGACCATGAAGAACTGCTGCCCTACAATCTGGGCATGAGCGGTTCGCCAGAATCTTCCTACCGCACGGATTTGAACTGGGTCAACAACGTGATGACTTGGGATTTAAGCTCCGACAACACCAATCTCGCCACCATCACCCAGGCCTCGCTCGGCAGTTTCCTCAGCCGCTCCACGGGCATCTACCGCTGCCCGTCCGACCGCGTGCTCAGTGCCGTGCAGTCGGCCGCCGGCTGGGAGGCGCGCATCCGCAGCTACTCCATGAACGCCCTCATCGGCAACGCCGGTGGCTTCAGCACCAACGGTGTGAATGTGAACGCGCCGCACTACAAACAATTCTTCAAGCTGTCACAGATTCCCCGCGCCTCGGAAATTTTTGTTTTCCTGGATGAGCATCCCGACAGCATTGACGATGGCTGCTTTGTGAACAAGGAAACCACCAGCGCCGGCACCTACAGTTCCAGCAGCGCAATTTATCCGAGCTGGACGGATTTGCCCGCCTCCTACCACAACCGCTCGGCGTCATTTTCATTTGCCGACGGACACTCCTCGCTGCACCACTGGCTTGGCAAGCGCACCGCGCAGCCCGCCCTGCCCTACGCCACCGCCCTGCCCATGACCGTTTATAGTTCCGACCTCGCCGACTTCCAGTGGGTGATGGATCACATGAGCGTCGCCAACTGAATCGCTTTGTTCCCCCGTCCGTTTTCGTCTAGCTTCCCGCCGTGCGTTTTGGCCCGCTCCATTTAAGTTCCAATCTTTTCCTCTCGCCGTTGGCGGGCTACACCAACCTGCCCTTCCGCCTCGTCGTCCGCGAAATCGGCGGCGTCGGGCTTTGCACCACCGACCTCGTCAACGCCCGCTCGCTCATCGAAAAAAATCCCAAGGCGTTTAAGCTCATCGAAACCTCGCCCGCCGATGCCCCGCTCGCCGTGCAACTCTTCGGCAGCGTGCCGGAAGAAATGCGCGACGCCGCCCTCATGGTCGAGGCGCGCGGCGCGGTTTCCGTAGATATCAACATGGGCTGCCCCGTCAAAAAAGTCGTCAAGATCGGTGGTGGCTCGGCGATGATGACCGAGTTGGATAAAACTTCCGCGCTCGTCCGCATGATGGTCAACGCCGTCAAAATTCCCGTCACCGCCAAGATGCGGCTCGGCTGGGACGATGACAATTTAACTGCGCCCGATTTGGCGCGCGCGCTGGAGGATGCCGGCGTCGCCGCAATTTTTGTTCACGGCCGCACGCGTGAGCAAGGCTTTGGCGGCACGGTGAATTTGGCGGGCATCCGCAAAGTGGTTGCCGCCGTGAAAAACATTCCCGTCATCGGCAACGGTGACATCGTCACGCCGCAGGCCGCGAAGAAAATGTTCGATGAAACCGGCTGCGCGGGCGTCAGCATCGGGCGCGGCGCATTTTATGACCCGTGGATTTTTAAGCGCACGTTGGAATTTCTAAATTCCTGTAGGAGCCGACGTGAGGAGGCTCTAATCAATTCCACAAAAAATCGAAATGAGCCTCCTCACGTCGGCTGCTACGATGAAGTTCCCCCCGAACCCAGTTTCAACGAACGCATCCGCGTGCTGCGACGGCATCTCGATTTGATGATTGAAGTTTTCGGCGAAGAACACGGCTGCCGGATGTTCCGCAAAGTGGCGCCGTGGTATTCCAAGCGCTTCGGTCCGTGCCACGAGTTCAATAAGAAAGTCGTGCAGGCCGCCACCAAGGCGCAGATGGATGAGATTTTAGAAAACTACATCCGTTGGCGTCAGCAATTTTTGGATGACCGGGGCGAACTGTTACCGCGCTTCCAGCCCGCGCCGATGATTGCGTCCTTCATGCGCGAACCGGAGCCGGCCTCCGCCACGCGCACGCACATCCCCGTCCCAAAAGGGCCGGTGGAAGTGTGGTGAAATTCCGAAGTCAGGTAGCGGCAGGCATCCTGCCTGCCGTAGAGGGCGGCTTCCAGCCGCCCGGATGGGGCGTGGATTTTGAAAGCGGCTGGGGATTTTTTCGAGCGCCCGACGAGGGGCGACGTTTTTTCCGCCGGGCTGGAAGCCACGGCTCTACGGCAGGCAGGATGCCCGCCGCTACCACGCCACTCGCCAGCCGCACCTTGCTTTCTACTTCGGTGTTCGGGTTAAACCGCCTTCGTCTTCGAGTCACGTTTCGTTTTCCATTCCAGAAATAACAAAACAGCCAAGACCATCGCCGTGATGGCCGTGCAAGCCGGTGCCACAATTCTATCCAGCGGCAATGAACCATGTCTCGGCAAGCGCAGTTGCGCGGACAAAATTTCTCCAGGACCTGGCATCCGGGTTTGCGCGATGACGCTGC
>JAYVQV010000304.1:0-7126 GCA_043776855.1 Limisphaerales bacterium
TTCACGAAATCGAGTTCGACGAACTCGGGTTTGTTCGGCGCGTCTTCGGGGAACACGGAGAGCGTGTTGAACGAGCCGCGATATTTCAAGTCGTTCGCATCCATCCACGGGTCTTCGAGGATGCCGGCCTCGTAGGAAATGTGCAGCAGGTTGCGGTCGGAAGAGAACGGTTTCTTGGCACTGGCCTGGACAGGAATCTTGTGCTTGGCGCAGTAATCAATCATCTCCTGCCGACCAGGAAATTCGCTGCGATAACGTTCGTCGCGCCACGGAGCGATGACTTGCAAATCCGGCGCGAGCGCGGCAGCGGTCAACTCGAAGCGGACTTGGTCGTTGCCCTTGCCGGTCGCACCGTGGGCGATGGCGTCGGCTTTTTCCTTGCGGGCAATTTCCACCATGCGCTTGGCGATGAGCGGGCGCGCGATGCTCGTGCCGAGAAAGTATTGGCCCTCGTAAATCGCCCCGGCGCGGAGCATCGGGTAGATGAAGTCCTTGGCGAATTCTTCCTGCAAGTTATCAATGTAAATCTTGGAGGCGCCGGTCTTGATGGCTTTCTTTTCGAGGCCGTCGAGTTCCTCTTCCTGCCCGATGTCGGCGCAGAAGCCGATCATCTCGGCGTTGTATTTTTCTTTGATCCAAGACATCAGCACCGAGGTGTCGAGGCCACCGGAGTAAGCGAGAACGATTTTCATAGGCGGAAATTTTAACCGCGAAGCCGACGGGAACGCAAAGGGGAAATTTTTTAACCGCTAATGGACGCTAATAAACGCTAATCAGAAAAACCGCAACTCGCTGCTCGTCCGGCGGCGTCGTCGTCACCCGCCGGAAAAATAAAAATGGCGTCCATTGCTGGACGCCATTTCCATTTTAGATTTGCGGAAACCTTATGCCTTCTTGGCCTTGGCTTCGTCGCCTTTTTTCCAAGTGCCCTTGGGCGCTTTGGTGACGAGACCCTTCTTGATCGCGGCGGCAGAGACGCGGATGTAGCGGACTTCGCCGCTGGGCAAAATCGCCTTCACACGCTGCAAGTTCACATGGAACTTGCGCTTGGTGATCGCGGTGACGTGCGTGCCGATACCGCCGGATTTTTTGGACTTACCCGAGCGCCAAATGATGTTGCCCTTCATCGGGCGTTTTCCTGTCAGTTCACAAATGCGTGCCATAAATTTTAGTTCGTTAAAAGGCCGCAAAGACTAGCAGCGAGTGAATCGAAGGCAAGGATTTATTTCGGCGAAAAACGGTGCGCTCACGCGGACAGCTTGCTCATGCCTGCAATCAAATCGCGGGATTCCGCAAACTGCTGCCGCCAGTGTTTGACGTGGCTGGCGTCGAATTCCAGCCTAGCCATCGCGGCGGTGAACTCCGGGCTTTCCGGCAGCGTGGGGTGTTCCAGGCTGTGCGCCAGAAAATTCCCGATGGCCACGCACGCGGCGAGGTTCTTGAATTCCCCCGCACTTTCCGGCTGGTGGTGATGGCGGACGCTCGCGACAAGCGGCGCCGGCAGGTTCCATTGTTCCAGCAGGCACGCGCCGGCCTCGGCGTGGTTGCAATCGTAGGCCGCCAGTTCGGCGGTGAGCGTGGCGGAACTGCTGGGCAGATGAAAATTAAACCCGTTCAACGGCGTGCTGATCTGCGTGAGAATCTGCTTGCCGAGGTCGTGCAACAAACCGGCGGTGAAGAGCAGATTCGTATCCAGCCCGGCGTCCTCGGCGGCGAACTTGGTGTTGAACGCGGTGACGACGCTGTGCTTCCAAAGCCGCCCGGCATCCACGCTGCCGGTCGCCGCCGCCGGAAATGAATCACTGCCGTTGATCATCGCCGTGAGCAGATAGACCGACTGGTAGCCGACGCGGTTGACGGCGTCGTTGACCGTGGCAATCGGTTCGTCCTGCCCGAAGAACGCGCTGTTGCAAATCTGCAGCAGCCTGGCCGTGAGCGCCGGGTCGAGCGCGATGAGCTTCACCACCTCGTCAAAATTGGCGTTCACATCGCCGAGATACGGCAGCAGTTTGGGCAGCAACGACGGGGAGGGCGGCAATGATTCCGCCCGCTTCAAAATGGCCTGAATTTTTTCCATGGGATAAAACTTCTGATTAATAATTTCCAACCAGCGCAAAATTAGTTCGTGCGTTGGCCGCATTTTGCCGTAAATTCTGCGCTCATTTTATGTCAACCCTCAAACCCTTCGCCGCTCTCCGACCGAAACCCGAACTCGCCGCGCACATCTGCGAACTGCCCTACGATGTCATGTCCTCCGACGAGGCGCGCGTCATGGCGGACGGCAATCCGTTGAGCTTTCTCCACGTCAGCAAGCCGGAGATTGACCTGCCCGCCGGCACGGACATTTACTCATCGGAAGTTTATGCGAAGGGTAAAGAAAATTTTCAGAAGCTCATCGCCCAAGGCGCGCTCAAGCAGGACGACAAGCCGCACTTCTACCTGTATCGGCAAATCATGGGTGGCCACACGCAGGTCGGCCTCGTCGCCGCCGCGAGCTGCGAGGAATATCTCAACAACATCATCAAGAAGCATGAGTTCACGCGCCCCGACAAAGAGGACGACCGCGTGCGCCACATCGAAGCGCTCAACTCGCAGACCGGCCCCGTCTTCCTGACCTATCGCGCCGTCGCCGCGTTTGATGAATTTGTTGCGAAGATAATTACCGGAACGCCCGCCGTGGATTTCACCGGCAAGGACGGCGTGCGCCACACCTCTTGGACGATCACCGGCGTGGTGGACACGCTGTTTGTCGAAATGCAATTCGCCGCGATTCCCGCGCTCTACATCGCGGACGGCCATCATCGCAGCGCGGCGGCGGGTCGCGTTTTCAAATCGCGCAACGGCGCGGGTCACAGCGGACAATTTCTCACCGTGATTTTTCCGCACAACCAGATGCAGATCCTGCCTTACAACCGCGTGCTGAAAAGTCTCAACGGCCTCACGCCGCCGGAACTGCTCAAAAAACTGGAGGAGACTTTCAACATCGTCCGCATGGGCAGCGCCACGCCCACGCGCAAACATGAACTCGGATTGTTCATGAACAAACGCTGGCACACACTCACCGTCAAATCCAAGCTGCTCGCCGCCATCAGCGACCCGATTGAAAAACTCGACGTGACGTTGCTCCAGAAAAATGTCCTCGCGCCTATCTTCGGTATTGATGACCCGCGCACGAGCAAGCAGATCAATTTCGTCGGCGGCATTCGTGGCACGGCGGAACTGGAAAAACTCGTGAACAGCGGCGAATACGCCTGCGCGTTTTCCATGTTCCCCACAAGCATCGAAGACCTCATGCAGATCGCCGACGCCGGTGGCATCATGCCGCCCAAGAGCACCTGGTTCGAGCCGAAGCTCCGGGACGCGATGTTCTGCCACATGATTTAATTCAAAGGAATTTTAGATAAAAAAGAGCCGGGGACGATGAAGGTTTTTCATCATCCCCGGCTTTGATTTTTCACCCTATTTTTCCAACTGGAATTTATGGCACTACCGCCCGATAAAAACGCTGCGTGGAATTAGTCGCCGCCGGATCGCGGAAAGTGATGGTGGAATTCGTTCCGATGAAATTCGTCAGTGTCAACCAGCTTGTCAGGTTGGTTGATACTTGGATGTGTCCATTCAAGCCGGTGGACAGTTGCAGACTGAAAATCAGGCCGTTGGTGGTCAACGGTTGCGCGTTGGTAAAGTTCAGTTGTAGGTTGAAAGCATTGGTCGAAAAGATACTCAAGGTGTTCGTGAGCGAATAGTTCCCGCCCAAGTCCTGCGCGAAAGCCTTGATGATGTTGGTTCCGGCCATCAGCGTTAAGGTGGTGCTAGTCCAGTTGGTAAAACTGTTGGTGGTGTTCGCCGTATTCCACGCATTGCTGTTCAACTGATACCAAACGCCGGTGACTTGCCAGTTATCGCTCGCCGTGCCGATGATGTTGGCCAGTGCATTCGTCATGCGTTGGTTGGCCGTGGGCGTCGTAATCGTCAGTGTCGGTTTGTTCGTGTCCACAAAGTTGGCCGTGAAGGACAAGTTGGATACCATCATAAAATTCAGCGCCGCTGCATTCGTAATGATGCTACCCGTCCAGTTGGTGAATCGGAATCCCGCCGACGGAGCCGAAGTGATGCTGTAATTCCGCCCAATTTCCAACCAAGCGTTGCTGTAATTTGGAGAAATGGTTCCCTTGCCGATGATTGAAAGTTGAAGCTGGTTCGTGACGACATACTGAAAATTCATCGTGTTGGTTGCCGAATAGTTGCCGCTGGAATCCGCTGCGTAAGCCAGAAGCGAATTCGTTCCAGGCACCAAAGATAAATCTGCCGACCAATTCGTCCAGTTGTTAGCCGTCACCGCATTGCTCCACGCGCCACCGTTAAGCTGACAAAGCACATTGCTCATCTGCCAGTTGTCCGAAGCCGTGCCTTTGACCGTGAAAACGGCATTGCTCACCCGTTGCCCAGCGACCAGATTCGTGATGCTGAATGTCGGCTTATTCGTGTCTGCAAAATTGACTTGCAGGGTCAAGTTGGACTGCATTACAAAATTCAGCGTGGCATTGTTACTGACAATGCCACCAACCCAGTTCGTCGAAATCACCCAGTTCGCGAATTTGAAGCCTGATGCCGCCGTCGCGGCCACGCTATAGCTTTTCCCGATTTGTAAAATGGAATTGCTATAGTTCGGAGAAATTGTTCCTCGACCTGTCGCGCTTATTTGCAACACAGTCATCAGCACGCAGTTGATATTGATAGAATTAGTTGTGGATAAATTTCCGCTAGTGTCCATTGCATAAGCACGAACATTATTTGTAAGAGAGTTAAGCGTGACCTGTGCTGACCAGTTAGTCCACGAATTCGCGCTCGTCGCAGTGATCCAAGAGTTGCTATTCAAGGAATAAAAAACATTTGAAATAGCCACATTATCCAACGCTGTTCCGGTCATATTGAATGTTGCGTTACTTACTGTCTGATTTGCTGTGGGGAAAGTGATTGTATTTGTTGGTTTAGTTAAATCCACAAAGTTTGCTTGCAACACAAGGTTGGAAGCCATGAGAAACTGAATCGTGTTGCTGTTAGTCGTCAGGCTGCCTGTCCAACCTGTAAAATTTACACCGGGACTCGGTGTCGCCGTCATGCTGTAATTCTGGCCTATATTCAAACTTTGGCCGTCATAGTTTGGCAAAACTGTGCCTGAGCCGATAATTTGAACAGACACCAAAGCCGGAATCGCATAGAACATATTTTGGGAACCTATTGGCGAGCTGTTCCCGCTGGTATCAACAGAATACGCCTGAATTATATTTGTTCCAGGAGTTGTTAAATTGATGTTTCCTGACCAGTTCACCCAACCATTTCCAGTGGTCGCCAAATTCCACCCTTGACCGAAGATTTGGTAATAGACCGCTGAAACTTGGACATTGTCACTTGCTTGACCAGTGACTGTGAAAACTGAATTGCCCCAGCTTTGGCCGGTGGTGGGAGATGTTATGGATACAGTTGGCGCGGTGGTGTCCAAAAGAATAAAGTTACCGACTTGATAACCAGTCGCGTTTTTTATTGCAAAGCCGCCTCCAGTTGCGCTCGAAAACCCGAAATAAGCCGTAGTGCTTCCGGTGACGGAGTCATTCATTTGCAACATTCCTGTGCTGCGATTAAGCGTAGAATAGGAGTAGGTTCCCGTCTGGCCAGTTGACACGGTATATGTATTGCCCGAACTCGCAATCGTAATGGTGTAGCTACCGCTGGTTAAATACGGCGAAGCCCCATTTACAACGCTGCAATTAATCGTCCTGCCAGCTATTGAACTCGGTGCATCGATGGATGAGAAACCAAAGCTGCCGTTCTGATACGCACTCGGATAGGAAACTGCTGTTTCAGAATAACTGCCAGAACTAGCTGATGAAAAGCTCGCATTCAAGACAAGCGCGCCTCCCACGGAATCGTTCGCATTTATTGTAGCAGTGGAAGCACTTGTCTGAGTATATGTGAAAGTTCCGCTGCTATTGTTAACATTGTAGATACCAATCACCTGATAGGAACTGCCAGAATTGGCTGGAATGAAAAGAAAATAGCCATAAGAGGCTAAAGGAAAAGCTCCGCTTGATACGCCTGCCAAGAAACCATCCCCGGCTATTGAGCTTGGTGCTTGTGCTTTTGCGGTGTGAGACAGAAAAACTAACGCGAAGATTACCCCGACCATTCCCAATTTATTTTTCATATTCTTATTATTCGCCCCACTCAAACCACGGAACAAAAGGGCGCGGACTCGACGCGCCCTCATCCGAGGCACCGCTAAGCGCCTGTCAACAGAGCACGCCAAGCCGCGCCGAGTGGCGCGCGCTTGGTGAACTGTTGACTCGGAAAATTAGCGGTTTTCGGATGAGTCCGTAGCAAAGCTACGCAAATTGTTTTGTTTTTGTGACTACATTGATTTTTTACCGACAAATGAGTTTTTAATCCAAAGCCAGCGTGGTGGCAATGCAAATGTAGCCCGCGACATTTTCTTTCAAATTGTGCCTTGGCGGATTCACCCTTAAAGTCGCCGCGTGTCATCCACCCGCCTGCAACGCAGTCTCCGCGCCACGTTCCTCGGCCTCGCCGCGAACGTGACGCTGACCGTCGCGAAATTTCTTGCGGGCATCTTCGGCCATTCGCAGGCGCTCATCGCGGACGCAGTGGAATCGCTCGCGGACATTTTCAGTTCCATCATCGTCTGGCGCGGCCTCGTTGTCGCCGAGACGCCCGCCGATGACGACCATCCCTACGGCCACGGCAAGGCCGAGCCGCTCGCCGCCGCGATTGTCTCCGCGATGCTGCTGCTCGCCGCCGGGCTGATCGCGTTTCATTCGTTGCAAGGCATCATTGAGCCGCGCGTCGCGCCGTCGCCGTGGACGCTCATCATTCTCATCGCCGTCATCGCGGTGAAGGAAATTTTATTCCGCTTCGTCCTGCACGAGGCAGCGCACGTCGAAAGTTCCGCCGTGAAAACGGACGCGTGGCATCATCGCGCCGACGCCATCACTTCGGCGGCGGCGTTCGTGGGCATCACCATCGCGCTCGTCGGCGGCGCTGGCTACGAACACGCGGACAACTGGGCGGCGCTGGCGGCGGCATTTGTCATCGCCTTCAACGGCTGGCG
>JAYVQV010000305.1:0-7123 GCA_043776855.1 Limisphaerales bacterium
ATTCAGGCCGCGCGATTGAAGCGGCGTGGGGCGCAACAGTTTTTTCCACCTACGGCGTCACTGAACTGGCGAACTCGCTTTGCGAATGTAGCGCGGGCAAAGGTGGACACTTGCACGACCAGCAGTTGCATCTGGAAATTTTGGATGACGACGGAAATGTTTTGCCCGGCGGCGAAGTTGGCGAAGTCGTGGCGACCACGTTCGGCGTAGAAGCGATGCCGCTCATCCGCTATCGCACCGGCGATTGCGCGGCGATTTACCGTGAGCCGTGCCAATGCGGACGCCAGACGCCGCGCCTTGGCCCGATTGTCGGGCGCAAAAATCAGAAGCTGAAATTTAAAGGCACCTCACTGTTTCCCTCGACGCTGCAAGCCGTGCTGGAAGAATCCGGCGTGAAAAAATTTGTCATCGTCGCGCGCAAGGAAAGCGAGCTATGCGATGCCATTGAAGTGCTGGTCGGCGGCGCGGCCAAGACCACGGCGTTGCGCGAGGCGATTCAGGCGCGCGCAAAAATCACGCCGCAAATCCGTCGCGCCTCGGCGGCAGAAATTGAAAAATTGCAACTGCCGCCCGAAGCGCGGAAGCGGCGGACGTTTGTGGATTTGCGATGAATCAACCGGAGCCATCTGTCTTGAGATTTAGCAACTCATCGCAATCAAACGTTGGTGGAAGTTTTCGCGCTGCGAAAACTCCGTCGCCGAGTCCCGCAGACGCGGGATCAGGCAACGGCAGTGGGACAGGCGTCTCGCCTGTCCAGTTCGGGTCGCACGGGCAAGAGTCAGCCTTGAATTGTTTTGAACTTGGAACTGGACAGGCGAGACGCCTGTCCCACTGCCGTCGCCTGATCCCGCGTCTGCGGGACCCGGCGACGGAGTTTTCGCAGCGCGAAAACTTCCACCAACGTTTGGCTGCGATGGGTTGCTAAATCTCAAGACAGATGGCTCCGGTTGTTTCATCGCAGATCCACGAACGTCCGCCGCTTCCGCGCGGCTGGCGGCAGTTGCAATTTTTCAATTTCCGCCGCCGAGGCGCGACGGATTTGCGGCGTGATTTTTGCGCGCGCCTGAATCGCCTCACGCAACGCCGTGGTCTTGACCGCGCCGCCGACCAGCACCTCGATGGAATCGCACAGTTCGCTTTCCTTCCGCGCCACGATGACAAATTTTTCCACGCCGGATTCTTCCAGCACCGCTTGCAGCGTCGAAGGGAAAAGCGACGTGCCTTTGAATTTCAGCTTCTGATTTTTGCGCCCGACAATTGGACCGAGGCGCGGCGTTTTGCGTCCACACTTGCACGGCTCGCGGAAAATCGCCGCGCAATCGCCGGTGCGATAGCGGATGAGCGGCATCGCTTCCACGCCAAACGTCGTCGCCACGACTTCGCCAACTTCGCCGTCAGGCAAAGGGTTTCCATCGTCATCCAAAATTTCCAGATGCAACTGCTGGTCGTGCAGATGTCCGCCCTTGCCCGCGCCACATTCGCAAAGCGAGTTCGCCAGTTCAGTGACGCCGTAGGTGGAAAAAACTGTTGCGCCCCACGCCGCTTCAATCGCGCGGCCTGAATTGTTTAGTGCGAATTTGCCATCGCGAATCGGCTCGCCGATGCACACGATTTTTTTTACGGAGCAATGCGTGAGGTTAAATTTTGTTTCACGCGCCTTGTCGGCAATGACGCGCAAGAACGACGGCACGGCAACGATGGCAGTCGGTTTTACGCGCTCAATCATTTCCAGAACAAGCATCGAAGACGAAGCGCCGACGCGCACAACAGAGCAGCCGAGTTCGCGCAAGCCCTGCCAATACGCGAGTCCAGCGATGAAACAACGATCCAGCGCGACGGCGACCAGCACTGTGTCGCGCGGCGTCAGCCCGGCGCACTCGAAGGAAATTTTTTCATTCACCGCGAGCCGTTTCACGTCGGATGCCGTGAGCATCCAGAGCAGCGGCTTGCCGGTTGTGCCGCTGGTGGTGACGATTTCAGCGATGCGCGGGCGCGGGACGCAGAGGAAATCCAAGTTGCGTTTGGAGAGAATGGTCTTGTCCGCCGTCGGCAAATCTTCGAGGCGTGGAACGCCTTTCAATCCGCGAAAAAGTTCGCGATAGAATGGGGAATGTTTTTTCGCGTAGCGAAAAGTTTCCGGCCAGTGCTGGGCGAACGCAGAGGTCATTAAAAAGAGCTTATGGAAATATGACGTGGTTTGCTAGCCGCTGATTCCCAACCTTGTGTGATGCCACTGCTCAAAGGCAAAAATTGCCCATCTTAATTTTAGCGACTAGGAAAAATGCGTCCTTGTCTTTCTGAGGGTCAGCACGGAATAGCCTGATCTGGGAAATACAGACTAGTCCGAACACGCCGGGTGATACTTTCCCAAGCATTTTTTGCTCGATTGGTTGCAACGCAACAAACTGCCACTATGAGAACAAGTGGTAAAAAAATTAGGCACAAAACCAGCACCCCGGGCGAATTAAAAATTGCTGCTGCCCCAGCCAAAATTTCTACTTCCTTATTAAGTTCTCGAATTTCAGTTGGTGCTTCAGCAATGATTTCCCTATCGCGCTCGATTCGCAGTTTTATTTCTACAGGCAGAGTGATTAGAAGCGGTTGAAGTGCATCTAAAATGCTAATAAAACGTAGCAAGCCATCGCATTTTTTATCAATAATTGCTACAGCCTGTTTGCCTTCACGGGTTGTCGTTAAACCTGCTTTTTCCAGCTTGATTCGAAGCCGGTAAACATCAAATTCAGCCTTGGTAAGCAAAATAGGCCGAATGACACACCAGTAATACAACTGCAAAGGGATGCCGACCAAAACGACAAAAATACAAATTTCAAAAAGCGTTTTCATTTTGTTGTTTGTTTTTGTTCAGACTCAAGTTTCAACTGACCCTGCGGCGAACCTTCATTCATTTGCTTTAATTCGTCAATACGTTCTTTGTATATCCGTGCCTGCCATTTTACAACTTTGATACTCACAAAAACCGATCCTGTGAATAAAACCCAGCCACTCACGGCAAACCATTTGCGTTCAATGACGGTTTCTATCAGTCCTCTCAAATCACCGCTGCTCAACTTCCAAACACAAAGCAACAGAAATGCCAATGCTCCAGCCGGAAGTAATAAATTCTTTGAAATTATTAACGCCCCCAAATGTGAGGCCACATCTGGCCACCCACGCTTCCTAAACGTATTGACAGGCTTTTGCTGTTTTTGTTCAGGGGTGCTGTCCATGTTTCCAAATTTGAGTGTCAAGATTGAAGCAAAACACAAAATAATAACAAGTGCATTTTCGCTCTTGCGTCCGTTGTTTTTTACGGATTCAGCAAACGCGCGCGCACGGCGGCGGCGTATTCGGCGGCTTCTTTTTCCGTGAGCGTCTCGGCGAGATGCGCGACGGTGACGCGCAACTGGCCTTGGAACTGGTAAAAAATAATTCCGATGCCCGGCGATTCCGGCACGGCGGCGAGGTGCGCGAAATCCAAAATCTTCGCGCCGCAAAAAGTCGTGACGTGCGAACTGACAGCGGCGGTGTTGCCGTAGAACAGCGAGCAGATTTCGCCCTTCAAGCCGGTGCGCATGAATTTCATGTAGGCCGGGCGTGGCAGCACGCGGAGAAAATCAATGAACGCCACGCAGCCATCCACGATGCCCTCGCGCATGGCGTGCGAGGTCTGGTTCTTGATGCTCGTCACGGCGTCGGCGACGGAGCCGAGATGCGCGGGCAAAAGCTGGATGAGCAGCGAGGTGACTTCGTTGCTGAACAGCGGTTCGATGTTTCCTTTGGGCCGCATCCCGACCGGCACGGGCAAAACGAAACTCGGACTCGGACAGCCAAGTCGCTCCTGAAATTTTTGTAGCTCGATGATGGCAACGGCGGCGTGAAATTGCGCCTCGCCAAAAACTCCAGCGAGTTTGGAGGCGTGAGCCTTGACCTGCGCGGATTCGGCGGCGGAAAATTTTTCGACGCGGAACAACTGGCGCTTCGGCGCATTCTTGAAGCGGACGCCGGGTGACTTGGGCGCAACTTTGCGGAATTCGTTGTAGGCTTTGAAATTTTTCATCGCGCCGATGAAGCGTTTTTTCAGCGGCGGCAACGGCTTGGGGATCGGGATGAATTCTTTTGCGGGCAGCGGCATTTCTTCGCGTCCGCAGACGGCGACGAAATGTTCCGCGCTGTGCGCGTCCATCAAAACGTGCGCCCAAGTGAAGATCACTTTCGTTTTTCCGTCGGCACATTCAATCAAGTCGAAGCGCGTGAGTTCGCCGCCGTCCACAGCCACCGGTTCGTTGACGAGTTTCGTGGCGAGTTCGGAATCTTCGCGATGGACGCGGACTTTTGGCGCGCTGGCTTTTTCAGGAATTTCCCATTTCGCATGGCAGACGCCGGTGGCGCGCGCGCTGATCATCGGGTTGTTTGCCGCGATGACTTCGAGCCGTTGCCGCAACTTGTCCGCCGACACCGCGCCGTCGAGTTCCAAAATGATCTGGCAGGAGTTGCCCGCGTAACCGTGCTGGCGGAGTTCGTAATCGAACCCGCGCATCAGGTAGTCGGCGCCGTTGAGTGGCCGGGTGTTGCTCATGGAAAAAGTCGAAGGCTGTTGGCTGCGCGCTGGCAGCCGACAGCCTTCGTGAAAACAGAAAATTGCTGGTTATTTTTGGTTCGGATCGTAATTGATCTCAATCACGCCCATGTGTTGCGTCCAGTGGTTGTTCGGGGAGAAAACAATGGTTCCCTGACCCTTGTAAAACGCCTCGGTGCGCTGGGTGTCACCGCCGTAATAATACGGGATGAAGGCCTTGCCGGTGATGTGATGGCCGGTGTCGGTCGGCCGGCCGATGAGCGCATAGACTTCATCCATGCCCATGCCGAGCTGGATTTTGGCGAACGGGCTGTCGGCGGGAATCGGGATGGCGGCCTTGGCCACTTCTTTGGCCGGTTCGGAGGAAGCAGAATCAGTGGTGCCGCAGCCGACGCCGGAGAGCATCAGGCCGGTGCCGAGGAGCGCGAGGATGAATAGATTTTTTTTCATGGGTGATTTTGGTTTGATGGAATTTTGTCTGGCCAGAGGCCGTTTAACGGAGCGGAAATTTTTCATTTGCCCCGCGCGCGGTCAAGCGCAAATCCGGCGGCTGGCCCGCCGGGGGTGCAGCTTGAAACTGTTCTTGTCCAATCCTCCTCGTCCTCGTCCTCGTCCTCGCCGGCTCAAATCGAGGACGAGAACGAGGACGAGGAGGAAAGCCAACTTCATTCTGGCTTCAAGCACAGTCTCAAGATGCACTCGCCCACCGGCCATAAATTATCCTCCCCTCACCACAGAATAAAGCACCCGAACCGTCCGCTTTTTCTGGATTCAAATTCTCCCGGTAATTATCATCCGCCTGATGAATGGAAAAATAAAATCCGTGGCAATCCTCGGCGGTGGCCCGGCGGCCTGCACGCTCGGCATCATGCTCACGCGCGGCGGCGTGCGCGTGGCGATGTATCACCTGCCCAAGCGCGCCCCGCTCATCGTTGGCGAATCGCTCGTGCCCGCCATCATCCCCATGCTCCGCACGCTCGGCGTGGAGGACGAGGTGAAGTCTTATTCCAAGCTCAAACCCGGGGCGACGATCAACATGAGCGCGGACACAAATTTTTCTTTCCAGTTCAACAACATCCGGGGCGAGCTGCCGAAATACGCCTACAACGTTCCGCGCGACAAGTTCGACGACACGCTCCTCGCCGCCGCGCGCAAGGCCGGCGTGAAAATCATCGAGGCCGCCGCGAACGTGGAAAAAATTCCCGGCACGGACCAGGTGAAGCTCGGCGACGATTCGCTCGCTGCCGCCGGAGATTTTTTCAACGGCCAACCGCCCGACCTCATCGTGGACGCCACGGGCCGCGTCCGCGTCCTGCCAAAACTGCTCGGCATCGGTGCGGTCGAGGGCGGGCGCAAGGACACCGCCCTCTTCGCGCACGTTGACCAGACCAAGGTGGATCACGACGGCCACGTCCACAGCACGCGCCTCGATCACGGCTGGAGCTGGCGCATCCCGCTACCCGACCGGATGTCGCTCGGCATCGTCATCGGCACGGAACATCTGGCAAAATTTGGCGCGACGAAAGAGGAGCGCTACGACCATTTGCTCAAGCAGGATTCCGTCTTGAACAAATTTGCCGGTGATTCCAAACGCCTCACGCCCGTGATGGAATACACCAACTACCAGCTCGTCTCCGACCGGATGTTCGGCGGGAACTGGGCGCTCGTGGGCGACACGGCGGGCTTCATTGACCCGGTTTTTTCCAGCGGCCTGCTCATCGGGATGCAGGGCGGAATGTTGCTGGCCGAAGCCGTGTTGAAAGGCACGCCCAAGGCTTTCGCGCACTATCAGAAAAAATGTTCGCACCATCTGAAATGCTGGCACGAGATCGCCGATTATTTTTACAACGGGAAACTGTTCAACTCCGTGGTGGTCGGCGAAAAAATGAAAAAACAGTATCCGCTGCTCAAGCTGATGATGCCGCATTTTGAAAACCAGTTCGCCCGCATCTTCACCGGCGCGGCGTCGGATTCGCATTTCAGCATCGGCATGATGCGCTGGGTCATCAACTGGAGCGCCAAGAAAGATAGTGGCGAAGGCTGCCGGATTCGTTGAAGCCGGCATGGTGGCGTTTTTCGCGCTGCGAAAAACCCGTCGCCGACCTGCCGCGCTCGTGCGCGAGCACGGCGGGGCGCAGCGTCAGGCGACAGAATGTTCAACCCGAACTCCGTAGTGGCACAGGCATCTTGCCTGTGAGTTGATGGAAATAGACACACAGGCTGGAAGCCTGTGCCACTACGGCGGGCTTCGTCCGCCTGAAAAAAAACGCGCGACCGGGTTGTTCAAAGCCGCCGGTCATTCGCGTGAATTCTCATCCATTCGCGGTTGAACTTCGGAGTTCGGGTTCAAATGCCCGCCGCCAGTTTCGCCGCCGCCGCGCCGGTCGCGAGGCAGCAACCCATCACCCGCGCGCTGGCCATCGCCTCCGCGTCCGCGCTGATGGACTTACCCGCCATGAAAAGATTTTTGATCTTGGCCGCGCGCAGCGCCCGCGCCGGGATTTCGTAATGCTCGCCCGCAGGCAGCCAGCGCAATTTCGTTTTTCC
>JAYVQV010000306.1:0-7114 GCA_043776855.1 Limisphaerales bacterium
GTTTCGCCAATTCACCGAGAATGTCCGTCAACGTCGGCAAGCCCACCGTTTCCGTGACGTATTTCGGCAACTGAATTTTCTGACGCAACCCAGCATCGCGCATCAAATCGCTCACCGAACAATTCAAATCCTTCGCCATGCGATCCACAATCTCGTAGCTCTCCGGGTGAACCGCGCTGGCATCCAGCGGGTGTGCGCTTTCTCGGATGCGCAAAAATCCCGCCGCCTGCTCAAACGCTTTTTCGCCGAGGCGCGCAACTTTTTTTAATTCCGCGCGCGACTTGAACGGCCCGTTTTCATTGCGATACGCGACGATGTTCGCCGCGAGCACCGGGCCAAGACCGGAAACGTAAGCCATCAATTGTTTGCTCGCCGTGTTCAGCTCCACGCCCACGCCGTTCACACAACTCACGACCACATCGTCGAGGCTGCGCTTGAGCGCGCCCTGCTCCACGTCGTGCTGATACTGGCCGACGCCGATGGATTTCGGATCGAGCTTCACCAGTTCCGCGAGCGGGTCCATGAGACGACGGCCAATCGAAACCGCGCCACGCACCGTCAAATCCTGCGTGGGAAATTCCTCACGCGCGACATCGGACGCAGAATAAATGGACGCGCCGCTTTCGTTCACCATCACCACCGGAATCGTCGTCGGCAGCTTGAGCGCCTTCACAAACGTTTCCGTCTCGCGCCCCGCCGTGCCGTTGCCGATGGCGATGGCTTCAATGGAATATTTTTTAATCATGCTCAACAACGCCAGCGCCGCCTCGCGCACTTCGCCCGCGCTGGAAGCGGTCGGATAAACTACGTCGTTGTGGAGCAATTTTCCCTGGCGATCTAGGCAGACAATTTTGCAGCCGGTGCGGAAGCCCGGATCAATCGCCAGAACATTTTTGCCGCCGAGCGGCGAGGCCAGCAGCAGCTCGCGCAAATTTTCGGCGAACACACGGATGGCTTCCGCGTCCGCGCGCTTTTTGGTTTCCATGCGCAGCTCGACTTCAATCGCTGAACCCAGCAGCCGCTTGTAAGAATCTTGCACCGCGAGGCGAACCTGATCCGCCGCCGCGTTCCGGCCAGTGACGAACATTGGTTCGAGCACGGTGAGCGCGGAGTTTTCTTCCACCGCAATCCTCATCATCAAGAAACCTTCCGTCTCGCCGCGACGAATCGCGAGCAGACGATGGCTCGGAATTTTTCCAACCGGTTCGCTCCAGTCGAAATAATCTTTGAACTTCGCCGCCGCCTCGACCTTGTCGGACATGACCTTGGATTTCACCACGGCCTCGCTCCAAAAAAGTTCGCGCAACTTCGCCCGCGCCACCGCGTCGTCGCTGACGCGTTCGGCGATGACGTCGCGCGCCCCAGCGAGCGCGGCGTTCGCATCCGCCACGCCCTTTTCCGCGCTGATAAATTTTGCCGCCTCCGCCTGCGGATCCGTCGCGGCCTGCTGCTGAAACAATAAATCTGCGAGCGGCTCCAGTCCTTGCTCCTTCGCAATCATCGCGCGCGTGCGGCGCTTCGGGCGATACGGCAGATAAATATCTTCCAGCCGCGTCACGTTGTCGGCGGCGGCGATGGCAGCCTTGAGCGGGTCGGTCAGGAGATTGCGCTCGGCGAGCGATTTCAAAATCGTTTCACGACGGCTGTCCAAATCCGCCAGCCCGATGAGCCGCTCGCGAATGTTCGTCACCGCGACTTCATCCAGCGAGCCGGTGGCTTCCTTGCGGTAGCGGGAAATAAATGGAACCGTCGCGCCCTCGGCAAACAGTTTGGCGGTGGCCAAGACCTGACGCGGCTGGATTTTCAGTTCACCGGCGATTTTCTGGATGTGCGCTTCGTTCATTTCAGAGTGGGCGGATGATTTACCGAAGCGCGCGGCGTGTAAAACTGAAATCAAAAAATTATTGTGCGCCGCCCCGCACATTCCATTTGACGTTTGCCCGCAACAAGGGTGGCCGGTGAATTTCCCTGGCCGCACCGTGAAAAAACGGGCGCAGCTTACCACTGTCCATGAATCAGAAGTGGGCCGGAGGCCACGCCTCTTCGCCCGGACAGGCGGGACGCCTGTGCTACAGCGGCGGCGAAGCCGCCGCCCAAAGTAGCGCAGGCGTCCCGCCTGCTGCTGGATCAGGACAGTGTTAAGCTGCACCGTGAAAAAAGTAATTTTCAAATCAGGCATTGAATCTGCACTGGGAATGTTTATTATCCGCCCTCCAATGGTTCGGGGTGTAGCGTAGCCCGGCTAGCGCGCTTGCTTGGGGTGCAAGAGGTCGGGAGTTCAAATCTCCCCACCCCGACCATTTGTCTCCGGTTCGTCCGTCAAACTTCTTTGCAACAATTCAAAAACGATTCGCGATGGCTCACCCTGCCCGCTTCCCTTAATCTCGGCGCATGAAGCTGAAGATTTTTTCCATCGCGCTCCTTCTTTGCACCGCGCCACTGTTCGCGCAAACCAACCTCTACGTCGCCGCCGATGGCAGCGCAAAATTTTCTTCAGTTCAATCTGCCATCATGTCGGTGCCGTCGGGCAGCCGCGAAATGCCCGTCGTCATCCACATCGCGCCCGGCACTTACAAAGAACTTCTCTACATCCAGCGCGAGAAAAGATTTTTCCGATTGATCGGCCAAAGCCCGACCAACACGATTTTATCTTTCAATCTTTATGCCGGCATCACCAACGCCGAGGGCAAACCCATTGGCACGTTCAAGACGCCTTCGACGACGATTGACGCGGATGATTTTTCGGCGGAGAACCTCACGTTTGAAAACTCCGCCGGGCCAATCGGCCAGGCGCTCGCCATCCGCGTGGACGGCGACCGCGCCGCGTTCCGCAACTGCAAGTTCCTAGGCTGGCAGGACACGATTCTCATCAATCGTGGCCGGCAGTATTTTGAAGGCTGCTACGTCTGCGGCCATGTGGATTTTATTTTTGGCGCGGCGACCGCTTGGTTTGAGCAATGCGAGATTCACGCGCTGCGCGACGGCTACCTCACCGCCGCCTCGACGCCGGTGGACGTGGCGTTCGGCTACGTTTTCAACCGCTGCAAAATCACCGGCGAGACGAACGCGCACACGCTGCTCGGCCGTCCGTGGCGGCAATTCGCGAGCACCACTTTTCTCAACTGCGAATTGTCCGACGTGGTGAAACCGATCGGCTGGAACGATTGGAACAAACCGCACGAAACGATTCGCTATGCCGAATTCAATTCCACCGGCACGGGCGCGAACCCATCGAACCGTGTGGACTGGGCAAAAATTATTTCCGCTGACGACGCAAAAAAAATTACCGTGGAAAAAGTTCTCGGCGGCGCGGACGGCTGGAATCCCACGGTGAAACCGCTCGATCCAAAAATCGCCGCGACGAAATACGACATTGAATACGGCGCAGCGAACGGTGAAAAACTTTTGCTCGACGCGCACGTTCCGGCAGGCGAAGGAAAATTTCCCGTCGTCCTCATCGTTCACGGCGGCGGCTGGATGGCGGGCGACAAGGCGACGGACATCGTTCCCGTCTTCGCGCCGGTCGCGACGAATTTCACCTGGTTCACCATCAATTACCGCCTCGCGCCGACGAACCGCTGGCCCGCTTGCTACGACGATGTGCAGACCGCGATCCGCTGGGTGAAGGCGCACGCGGCGGAATACAAGGGCGACCCGGAACGCATCGCGCTGCTCGGCTACTCGGCGGGCGGGCAGCTCGCGACGCTCGCGGGTGTGCGCGCGGGCGTGGATACGCGCGTGCAGGCCGTGGCCGCCTTCGCGCCGCCGACGGACTTGGTGGCCGACAACGAACGGCGCGGCGGCTTGAGCGTCTCCATGCGGAATCTTTTCAACTGCGAGTCCACGAACATCACCGATAGCGTGCGCGCGGTGCTGAAGGAAAATTCTCCGCTCACCTACGTCGCGCCCGGTTTGCCGCCGTTCCTGCTCATCAACGGCAGTGCGGACAAGACCGTGCCCGTCGGCCAGACGGAAAATTTTTATCGCGCGCTCAAGGCCGCGAACGTGGATGCCACGCTCATCGTGATTCCCGAAGGCCAGCACCGCATCGCCGACTGGAAAAAATTCACGCCCGACTGGCAGGCGCAACTGGTGAAGTGGCTGGAAGAAAAACTGGCGAAGTGAACGGAGCGCGGACGGCTCGTCCGCCAGTTCATCCGAAAAGCCTCAACTTGCGGACGAGCCGTCCGCGCTCCGTGCCGCTACGGATACACCAGCCGCAGGAAGACGCTTCCATTCACATCATCCACCGGAACACTGACTGAATTCACGGTGGTGGAGCCGGGCAAAGTGAACCAGTTCGTCCCGAGCCCGCTGCTCAAGTCGTTCGTCTGGATTTGCAGGCGCCAACCGAGGTGTGTCTGCGGCCAGGAGATTTGAAGCTGCGTTCCGTCGAAGGATGAAACTAAATTCGTCGGCTGGTTCGATGGCAGTGACGCGGCACTCGCCTGCGCGGAGTTCGTGCTTTCGCCAACGTTGTTGAACGAAGTAACGACGTAGTAGTAAGTCACCGCGTTCGTCACGTCCAAGTCCGTCAAGTTTGTGACGGATGAATTCACGACCGTGGGATAAGGCCCGCCGTTCACCGTGCCGCGTTTCAGAAAATAATTGCTCACGGCGCTCACAGAATTCCATTTCAACTTCACGGCAAGGTTCGTGGCCACGGCGGTGAAATTTGTCGGCGCGGCGGGCAGCACCGGCGTGTTGGCCGCGAGCGCGGTGGTGATGGTGATTTTATTGATGTCCATCGTCGTGGCCTGGCTGGCGGTCTCGCGCCAGCCGATGGCCAGCGCGTCAAAGCTGTTCGTCAAAAACGTCGAGCCAGAAGCCACGCCGCCGAAACGCGAGAGCAACGCGCCGTTCGTGTCCGTGCCAGCGTAAAATGAATTCGTGATGGCGATGACGCTGGCGGCAGTGAGCTTGAGGGTCAAAACTTCCGTGTAAGGATTGCCCGCCGTGAGCGCGAGCGAATTGGCAGATGAGGCGGAGCCGACGGTCGTCCCGCCCGGATTGGAATAGCTGGACGTGCCGCTGCCGCTGGTGACGAGATCCTGATTGTTGTTGCCCGCGCCGGACTGCGTGGCGCGCGTCATGATTTGCGAGCTGGCATTCGTGAATGAAAGCTGCCCGACGTAGCCGATCCACGGCTGCGCGTTGCCGGTGACGGCGGTCGTGTTAGCCGAGGTCGCCGTGCTGTTCAGGCCGCCGGGCACGGGAAAATTTCCGCCGCTGCGATACAGCCCGAAACCGAGCGCGCAATTTGAAGTCAAAATTCCCGCGCTGTTTGTGAACGTGACAATCAGCGTGAGCGTGTCGCCGACGCTGGCGAGAACGACGGGGTTGGTGGTGAACAGCGCCTGCGCCTCCACGCTGCCGCTCGACGTGGCGGCGATGCCAAAAGTGAAATGCCCCGTGCTGATGGCGGGCGACGGACTCCAGCTTTTGGATGAAACCATTTCGTAAGCGGTGGTGCTGGCCATCGGTGCGGTGGGTGAAGCCGAGTTCAACGTGCTCGTGGAAAAAATGTCGCGAAAAAATTCCGGCACGGGCAGCGCGGCGGACGCCTCCGCCGAGTTGCCGCCTTCGCCGCCAGGGTTGGCCGCCGAGACGACATAATAATACGGCACGCCGGCAGCCACGGCGGTGTCCGGGTAGTTCGTCCCGCTGGTGCTGGCGATGACCGTGTAGCTGCCGCCGCTTGTGTTCGAGCGCTTCACAAAATAATTCGTCGCCGTGGTGGCGGGCGACCAACTCAAATTGATCTGTGTGTTCGTCACCGCCGCGACGAGATTGGTGGGCGCAGCGGGCGGCGGCACGGTGGCGGTGACCACGACATAAACCTGCCCGGCGGTGGCGGTGTTGAGAACGTAGGCGTAGCCAGCGGGCGCGGAAGCGACCGTCGCGCTGCCGTTGAGCGTGCCGGTGTAGGTCACCAAGGTGTAAGTGCCGTTGGTGAATCCAAGACCTGCAGTAAAGTTGACCGCACCACCGAGAACGAGGTTGCCCTTCACCGCGAGAACGGCGTTGCTGACGCCGAGCGCAAAGGTGACGGCGTTGGACGGAGTGAGCGCGAGGTTGTTGCTCACGGTGAACGTCGAGTTGTTCAACGCGACGGAAGAACCGAAGTTCAGCGCGTTCGTGTTCTTCAGCGCCGCCCGGAAATTCACGAACGAAAAATCATTCGCAATGCCGTTGCTCGTCACGCCGTCAAGCGTGGTCATCGCGGCGGGCGTGACGGTGTTGGAGAAAACCACCTGCGAATCGAAGAATGAAAACTGGTTCACGGCGGCGGTGACGTTGTTGGTGCAGTCAATGAGCCGGACATTTTTCGCGCAATAAATGCCAAAAGTTTTCTGGCTGGTGACGGTGACCTTGATGAGCGTGACATTGCTGATGCTCGATTCCGGCAGGCCCCAAATCAGTCCAGCCGCGCGGCCAGATTGCGTGGTGGCGGTGACGTTGCTGATGGTGATGTCGCGGAAATGCGGCGTAGTTCCCGTGATCGCCGCCGCCGGATACGACGCGGCAACGCCCGGCGAAATGCTGTCCACCGCGCGATAGGCGGACACGGTGTTCGTGTATTGGGAGTAGATGAGAATCGCGCGCATCACGTTCGTCATCGAGAGGTTGAGGTAATTGATGTTGTGAACGAATCCGCCCCGGTCGCGGTCGGTCTTGATGCGGACGCCTTGGTCGGTGTTGTTGAACGTGCAGTTCACCACCGTCATGTTCGAGACATACGGCGACGTGTAGCTGCCGATGCTGACGCCGTGACCGTAGCCGTAGGTGCAGTTCGTGATCAGGATGTCCGAGGTGTTGCCGCCGCAGGTGAAGTTGTCATCGCCCACGCTGATGTCGCAATCGCGGACGAGAATGTTCGTGCCTTTCACATCGCAGGCATCCGTGTTGTGCGAAGGCGGATTCGCGCCCGACGACGGCGCGCGGATGGTGACGCCTTGCACCGTGGTGTTCCCCGCCGAGCCGCCGATGGCGATGTGAAACATCGGCGAGTTGGACAGCGTGAGGTTGTAAATGAGTTCGCGATTGCAATTGTCCCAACTGATGATGACCGGGCGTGAGGCGTTGTTGGTGTTCGCCCACGGCCACCACGGCA
>JAYVQV010000307.1:0-7094 GCA_043776855.1 Limisphaerales bacterium
GCTGGTCGTGGGACATGGCCAGCGGGCGGCGTTTGAAAAAAAGGCCGCGCAACTCGGGCTGGCGGCGCACGTCCGGTTTCTTGGCGCCGTGGACGAAGCGGGCACGGCGCAACTCTACCGGGACAGCGATGTGCTCGTGCATCCCACGTTCGCGGATCATTGTTCGCTGGTGGTTCTGGAGGCGCTCGCCAGCGGGCTGCCGGTCATCACCACCCGGCAGAACGGCGCGGGCGAATTTATCGAAACCGGAAAGCAGGGAATCATCCTCGGCCACCCGCGCGAAACCGGGGCGCTGGCGGCCGCGCTGCTGCAATTGCAAGATCGCACGCGGCTGGACGCGATGGCCGCCGCCGCCGCCGCGCTGCGGCCGCGGCTGGATTTCAACCACCACGCCGAGCAGGTGCTCGCGTGGCTCAACCGCTGAATGTTTCACCGCTGAGAAAAACGGGCGGGGAAATTATTCCTTCCGCGCGCCGAGCTTGTCCGCCGCCACCGCCGCGAGGATGACAAAACCTTTCACCACCTGCTGCCAGAACGGCGAGACGTCGAGGAGAAAAAGCCCGTTGTTCAACACGCCGATGATGAGGCAGCCCAGCACCGTGCCGAGAATCGAGCCGCGTCCGCCGCTCAATGACGTGCCGCCGATGACGACGGCGGCGATGCAATCCAGTTCGTAACCAAGACCGGCCTTCGGGTCGGCGGCGTCGAGTCGCGCGGTGACGATGAGTCCCGCGACCGCCGCGAGCGCACCGCCGAGCGCATAGACCCAGAGCTTCACGCGATCCACGTTGATGCCGGAAAAGCCGGTCGCTTTTTCATTTCCGCCGACGGCGTAGATGTAGCGGCCCAGCGTGGTGCGGCGGGAGATGAAATAAAAAATCACCACGAGTGCGAGGGAAATCCACACCGGCATCGGCACGCCGAGAAAAATTCCCGCGCCGATGAAACCAAACGTCGCGCCCAAACTCGTGACGGGAAATCCGCCCGTCCACAGCATCGTGAGGCCGCGACCGATGCTCAACATTCCCAGCGTGGCGACGAATGGCGGCAGCTTGAACTTGGTGATGGCGAAACCGTTGAACCAGCCAAGCGCGAGGCCGGTGACAATTCCTGCGACCACCGCGCCGACCGGCGTGAACTGCAAAACGACGCCGAACATTTTCAGCGCGAGTCCGTTTTTCAAAAGCCCCGCCGCCACCGCGCCGGACAACGCGAGAATCGCGCCGACCGACAGATCAATTCCGCCGGTGAGGATGACGAGCGTCATGCCGATGGAGAGGCAGAGGTTGACGGAGATTTGGAGCAGGATGTTCCGCTGGTTCGCGAACGTGAGAAACTTGTCCGAGAGCAGCGACAGCGCCACGACCATCACGACGAGCGCGATGAGCGGCTGGAGTTTTTTGAGAAGTTCTTTGGTGTTCATTGAACCTCGGTTTGAATCGGAATCACTTTGAGCGGTTTCAAGTCCGTGGATTCATCCGCAATTTCCGCACAGCCGGCGAAAGAAATCTTCGCGCCGACTTTCGCCTGCTCCTTCAGCTTCGGCAGCACGCGCGTCTCGACCATTTTGTTCAACGCTTCGGAAATGCCATTGAAGTCCTGCGAGTTCGGAAAATTGTTCGCGTCGAGCAAACCCGTGCCGTCGCGCAGCGCGTTGCCGAAGATGAGGCCGGTTTGCAGCGCGACTTCCGCGTTCGTGCCGCCGGTCAGGTTCAAGGAAACTTCGTCATCGGAAACCGCCACGACCGTTCCGCTGCCGGTGAGAAAATAGAAATAATTTTCCGCCGCCCCAATGCTGCGGGAAAATTTTTTCTTCGCGGCGGCGGCGTCCGACTGGATGGCGGGCAAGAGCGTTTCCGCCTTCACCGATTTGTTGATGGCCGGCAGCAACTGGGCGCTCCAAAATGTTTCCGCGAATTGCGTGGGATTAAAAACCGCCGCCGCCTTTTGTTCCGTCGCAACTTTGAGCGGCACGGCATGAAACAGCGGAAACAGCCAGCAGGCTCCGGCGGCAACGGCGATGGCGATGAGCCGGACAGCGGGACTTTTCATTTGCCGAAAAGTTTTTTGATCCAGCGGGCCAGCGCCTCGGCCGGTTCAGTAGCGGCGGTTGACGGTTCGGTTTTCACGCCTTGTGATTCAAGGAGCATTTTCAGGAACAGCCGGTCGGGGATGTCTTTTTCGCGCAGCGTTTGCTTCATGCGCCAGAGTGTTTTGGGCGAGGCAAAAAGGATTTTTACGCCGTCAATCTCGTGCGTCTCCGCGTCCTGGATGGCCTGTGCGTAGTCCACACCACAACTGCTCATCATCAAGTCCACGAGAATTTCGTCCATCACGCGCACCACGCCGTGTTGCTCCACTTCGCCCGGCTGGAGTTCGCGCGCGGCCTGGTCCGGCAGGGAGCAGAGCGCCTCAATGACCCGCGCCTCGTTTTCTTTTCCGGCCTCCACCAGCAGGTCAATGTCCATCGTGCTGCGGATGTAGCCCGCGGCACGCATGGCAAATCCGCCGACCACCAGATAACGCGCGCCTTCCGCGTTGAGCGCGCGGCCAAGCCGGACAAGGTCTTCGAGCGTCGGCTCGCGGCACTCGTCCGGGTTCAGGTTTTGGAGCGGGTCATTTTCTCCCATAGCCATTGATCCGCCTCCTCGTGGGTTTTGAAACGATAGACCCCCTTGGGGATTGAAAGCTTCCGGCCAACGCGGCTCCACGCCCGCGCACTGGCCGCTGTCTGTGCTGGAGAAGCAGTGAGGCCGCTGGCGGGTGGTTGGCGGCGTCCCACCACCTTGCCCACCGGCTCATCAAGATTCACTGTCGGCTTCATGCAGGACGACTTTACAACGCTTCAGCTTGCTTCACAAGCGCGTCACTTCTTTCCGTAGTCACCGTATTTGTCCACGTTTTCCTTCGTGACGAGTTCCACCGGCACGGGAATCTTTTGCGCGAAGTCACGTTTGCCCTTGATGTATTCATCCGCGAACTCGGCAGACTGCCGCGCCATTCTTTTTGGGAACTGCATTCCCGTCGCCACAATTTTTCCTTCGGCGATGGATTTCACGACATCGTCCGCGCCGTCGAAGCCATAAACTTTCACGTCCTTGTCCTTACCCGCCGCGACCAGCGCCTGATACGCGCCCATGGCCATCGAATCATTGCCGCAGAACACACCCTTGATATTTGGATGCGCCTGCAAAATGGATTCCATCACTTCAAGACCCTTCGCGCGGTCGAACTCGCCGCTCTGCTGCGCGACCATTTTCAAGCCGGGATAACGGTCCACGACGCTGTGAAATCCCATCGAACGATTGCGCGTGTTGTTGTCGCCGAGGATGCCGAGCAACTCCGCGTATTCGCCTTCCTTGCCGACGGTCTTCACGAAATGCTGGCCGAGTTTCACGCAACACGAATAGCTATCGGACAACATCTGCGCGGTCGCGGCGTTGGTGGAATTGATTTCGCGATCAATGCAGAACACCGGCACGCCCGCCGCCTTGGCCTTTTCGACGTTCACGATGGAGCCTTGCGAATCCGTCGGGTTGAACAGCACCGCCTTGTAACCGCCCGCGATCAAGTTTTCAAAATGCGCCGCCTCCTTCGCGGTGTCGTTCTGCGAATCAAAAATCACCGCGTCGTAGCCGAGTTCAATCGCGCGCGCCTTGGCGGTTTCGCCGAGGACGACGAACCACGGATTGTTCAGCGTGGAAACGACCACGGCGATTTTGCCTTTGGGCGAATCGGCGGCGGATGAAGTTTGCGTGAACAGCATTGCCGCCGTTGTGAGAACAACCGCGAGCGCCAGTTTGAGCCAGTTTGTTTTCATAGTTTAGTTTGGTTTAGATGATGCCTCACGCAAAGGCCGCCAAGACCGCAAAGTTTTTGAAATTTAATTCCTTTGCGTCCTTCGCGGCCTTTGCGTGAGGCGAAATTGAAATCATAAAACTCGTTTCACCGCCGCCAGCCAGCCGTCGTGAAATTTTTTTGCATCGCCCGGCTTCATGCGCGGACGGAAAATCTTTTGTGTGCGCGGCAACTTCGCCAGTTCGCCCAGCGATTTGTAGACGCCGAGGCCGAGCAATCCTTGCATCGCCGCGCCCCAGGCAGAGCTTTCGGCGACTTCGGCGACTTTGATTTCCACGCGCGTGATGTCGGCGGTGAACTGCATCAGAAATTTGTTCCGGGTCGGGCCGCCATCACATATCACACTTTGCAAAGTGTGAAATGACTCGCCCCGCATCATCTCCAGCACGTCGCGGATCTGATACGCGATGGCTTCCTGCGCGGCGCGGACGATGTGTTCCTTTTTCGTAAAACCGGTCATGCCGAGAATCGCCGCGCGCGCATCCGGCGACCACCACGGCGCGCTTAAACCGGCAAACGCCGGCACGAGATACACGCCGCCGTTGTCCGCGATGCTCGTCGCAATTTTTTCAACTTCACTGGCGTCTTGAATCAAACCGAGCTGGTTCTTCACCCACTCAATCGTCGCGGCGGAAAAATTGATGATGCCCTCGAACGCGTAAGTCGGCTGGCCGCGATACGTCCACGCCAGCGCCGTGACTGCGCCGCGCTTCGAGATGCGCGGTTTGCTCCCGATGTTCAGCAGCACGCTCGTTCCCGTGCCAAACGTCGCTTTCGCCGAACCCGCGCGATAGCACCGCTGCGCGAACAGCGACGCCTGCGAATCGCCCATCACGCCGACGATGGGAATTTGTTTCGGCAAAAATCCGTTCGCGTTCGTCTCGCCAAATGTCGCCGCGCACTCGCGGACTTCCGGCAGCGCGCGCAGCGGCACGTCAAAAATTTTGCAGAGCGATTCGTCCCAGCGCAGCTTGCCGATGTCGAACAGCATCGTGCGGCTGGCGTTCGTGGCGTCCGTGGCAAAAACTTTTCCGTGCGTTAGCCGGTGAATCAGATAGGCATCAATCGTGCCGATGATTGCCTCGCCATTTTTTAATTTCTTCGCGATGTCGGGTTTGTTGGCGACGAGCCATTTCAATTTCGACGCGGAAAAATAAGTGTCCACCATGAGGCCGGTCTTGCGACGGATCATCTCGCCGCGCCCGCCTTGCTTCAACTTTTCACAAATCGCCGTGCCGCGCCGGCATTGCCAGACAATCGCGTTGCCCAATGGCTTGCCCGTCTTGCGATCAAACACGACAACGGTTTCGCGCTGGTTCGCGATGCTCAAACCGGCGAGCTTGGAAAGTTTTTTTGGATTGCGCCCCACGATGTCACGGATGACGGCGAGAACATTTTTCCAGATTTCCTCCGCGTCATGTTCCACCCAGCCGGGCTGCGGATAAATCTGGCGATGTGACTTGGAGGCCTTGTCCAAAACTTTCCCGCGCGCGTCGAAGAGAACCGCCTTCGTCGCGGAAGTGCTTTGGTCGAGGGCGAGAATCAAACTCATTTCAAAAGTTTCAACGCGACCTCGCTCAAGCCTTCCATCGAAATGCCGTAGTGGCGGAAAATGTCCGCCTGCGCGCCGGGAACGGTTTCCTCATCGGGAATGCCCACGATGCGGAATGGCTTGCTGACACCAGCCTGCATGAGAACGGACCCACACGCTTCGCCGAGTCCGCCGTGAACCATGTGTTCTTCCACGGTGACGACCGCGCGACACTCGCGTCCGGCTTTCACAATATTTTCCGTGTCGAGCGGCTTGATGCTGTGCATCGAAATCACGCGACAGTTCAAACCTTGCTCCGCGAGTTTTCCGGCGGCGAGCAGCGCATGAACGACGGTTTCACCGGTCGCAATGAACGCAACATCATTTCCATCGCGCAACTGAATCGCCTTGCCCACTTCAAATTTCGTTTCGGGTTTGTGCAGCGTGAACATCGCCGCTTTGCCGAAGCGGACGAAGACAGGTTTTGTCGCCGTGGCCGCAAACCGGATGGCTTCGCGCGATTCAAAATTATCCGCCGGAACGATGATCGTGAGGTTGTTGATCGCGCGCAGCACGGCAAGGTCGTGCAACGAATGATGCGTCGTGCCGAGCGCGCCGTAGCTTGTGCCGGAACTGATGCCGATGAGCACCGCCGGAACATCCGAGTAGCAAATGTCGTTCTTGATCTGCTCCAGCGAGCGCGCCGTGAGAAAGCATCCGGGCGAAACGCCAAAAGATTTTTTCCCGCACGCCGCCAAGCCTGCCGTGATCCCGACGAGATTTTGTTCTGCAATTCCAACTTCAACGAGCTGCTTGGGCAATGCCTTGCCGAACGGCGCGAGCTTGCCTGAACCGCGCGAATCACTGGTGACGGCGATGATGTTCGGATTCGCCTTGGCAAGTTCTTCGAGCGTCGCGGCAAATTCTTCAAGATTGGCGCGGCCCATTTTGAGGCCGAGCTTTTCCGCCATCGCCTTCGCGGCGGGCGTGAACATGGAGGGGGCGGGCGCGCTCATGAGTGAGAAATGAAACGTGATTTGAAAAAGCCGGGAAGCCCCTCTCCCTGGCCCTCTCCCCGCGCTGCGCTGCGGGGAGAGGGAATCGGAAACGCGTTGCTGCTCTCGAATGTTCGAGCGACTTGATTCGCGCGGGCGACCACTCCCTCTCCTCCATTCGGAATGGAGGAGAGGGCCGGGGAGAGGAGGCGCTTTTGTTCAGGACTTCTCATCGTGATTTTGGTTTGGCTAGCGCTGGAATTAGTTTATCCGGGTTCGGCGGAGCGAAGCGGTGATTTTGGATTTTTCGCATCACCGCCACGCAACCCGTGCGACGATGCAAGGTGTCCCAGATTTCCAACAAAATACCGGCGCGATTTCGGTTCCATTGCCGGTTCCAGAAACGCAATTCTTCAATGCCGATGGAATCTAAAAATATTTTGCGCTCTGCATCATGTTGTTGCTCCTCTGGCAAACCGTGTTGAAACCCGTCAAGTTCCACGGACAGCTTTGCGATGGGACAATAGAAATCCAAATAGTATTTGCCGATGTGATGCTGGCGGCGAAATTTGAATCCAGCGAACCGCCCGGCTTTCAGCGCCGACCACAGTTCTTTTTCCTCCTGCGTTTGGTTGCGGCGCAACAGACGTGCTAGCGTTTTTGGAGCCGCCCCTCTCCCTGACCCTCTCCCCGCTCCTGCGTCGCGGGGC
>JAYVQV010000308.1:0-7030 GCA_043776855.1 Limisphaerales bacterium
GGACGGTTGTCCGCCGCGCCTGAAACTTTCCGAGGCCGACATCCAGCCCGATCTGGATCGTCGTCGTCCGGGTCAGTCCAAAATCGTCACGCCGCGCAAGGAGTCCGACACGATTCAAATTCTCTCCGGCATTTCCGAAAAAGGTTTGACGCTCGGCACGCCCATTTCGATGTGGGTCAAAAACGAGGATCAGCGTTCCGAGGCTTACAACGAGATGAAGGACAAGTTCCGCCCGTCGCACGCGGACTTCACTTACTTCGCCAAATACGGCATCCGCGCGTGGCAAGGCGGCGGTCGCGCGAGTGCGCGCGAGACGGTTGGCCGTGTCGCGGCGGGCGCGATTGCAAAAAAAATTTTAGCGGAGAAGTTTGGCGTGGAAGTTTTGGCTTACGTCAAGCAGGTTCAAAAAATTATCGGCGATGTGAATCCGGATAAAGTGAAGTTGAAAGACGTGGAAGCGAACATCGTCCGTTGCCCTGACCAAAAGGCGGCGGAGAAAATGATTCGCTTGATTGAAAAGATGCGGCGCGAAGGCAACACCGTCGGCGGCATCGTCGAAGGCATTGCGCGTGGTGTTCCCGCTGGTTGGGGCGAGCCGGTGTTCGACAAGCTCGAAGCGGATTTGGCGAAGGCGATGTTGAGCTTGCCAGCGTCGAAGGCGTTTGAAGTCGGCTCCGGCTTCGGTGGAATTCTTTTGACCGGACGCGAGCACAACGACGCATTCCGCGCGAAAAATAAAAAAGTTTTCACCACCACGAACCGCTCCGGCGGCATCCAAGGCGGCATCTCGAACGGCGGGACGATTTTTTTCCGCACGGCCTTCAAGCCGGTGGCGACCGTGATGCACGAGCAGGACACGGTGGATGTGCAATACAAAAACACCACGCTCAAAGGCCGTGGCCGTCACGACCCATGCGTGTTGCCGCGCGCCGTGCCGATGGTCGAGGCGATGACGGCGCTCGTGCTGGTAGATCACGCTTTGCGCCAACGCGCGCAATGCGGGTGATGGAGCGTGGGTCTGTGACCCGCAGCCATTTCGTTCAACCGGATGGGAATAAAATTTCCGTGGTTTTCAAATAACGGTTGTGCTGCGGCTCACAGAGCCGCGCTCCGCAAATTAAGCTCTCTCGAAAAGGCCATTCATTGACGCTGACGCTCGGTCGCTTTACTTTCCCCGCGTGTTCAAACTCGTTTCTGATTATCAACCCGCTGGCGATCAGCCGCAGGCGATTGAAAAGTTGACCGCTGGAATTTCATCCGGCGCGCGGCATCAGACTCTGCTCGGCGTCACGGGTTCGGGGAAAACATTTACGGTCGCCAACGTCATCAAGAATTTCGACCGTCCCACGCTCGTCATCTCGCATAACAAAACTTTGGCCGCGCAGCTTTACGCCGAGTTCAAAAGTTTTTTTCCGAACAACGCCGTCGAATACTTCGTCAGCTACTTTGATTTTTACCAGCCGGAAGCCTACATCCCGCGCACCGACACGTTCATCGAAAAAGATTCTGCCGTGAACGACGATATCGAACGGATGCGGCTCTCCACGATGGCGTCGCTGTTCACGCGGCGCGATGTCATCGTCATCGCCAGCGTCTCGTGCATCTACGGTATCGGCAGCAAGGAAGATTATGCGGCGCTGCTGATTCCGGTGCGGGTCGGCATGGACTTGTCGCGCGAACAACTGCTGTCGCGCATGGTGGACTTGCAGTATTCGCGCAACGACATCGCCTTTGAGCGCGGCAATTTTCGCGTGCGCGGCGACACGGTGGAAGTCTGGCCCGCCGGACGTGAGGACGGATTGCGGATTGAATTCTTTGGCGATCAAATTGAAAAGCTCACGCGGTTCGAGCCGTTGACGGGAAACAAGATTGAAACGCTCCTGGCGAACACAATCTTTCCCGCGAAACAATTCGTCACGACCGGTGACAAGATGAAGCGGGCGCTGCTTGCCATCCGCGAAGAACTCGGCGGACGTATCGCTGAATTTGAGCGCGATGGAAAATTGATCGAAGCCCAGCGCATCAAAATGCGGACGGAGTTCGACCTGGAGATGATGGAGGAGATGGGTTTTTGCTCCGGCATCGAAAATTATTCCCGCCACATCGCCAATCGTCCGCCCGGCTCGCGTCCGACGACGTTGTTTGATTTTTTCCCGGATGATTACCTGCTGGTGATTGACGAATCGCACGTCACCGTTTCGCAGATTGGCGGGATGTTCGAGGGTGACAAATCGCGCAAGACAGTTTTGGTGGATCACGGTTTTCGCCTGCCGAGCGCGCTGGATAATCGTCCGCTGAACTTTCTCGAATTCCAAGGAATGCAGAACCAGACGATTTACGTCAGCGCCACGCCCGCACCGCGCGAGATTGGGTGGTCGAAGGCGAGTAGTGGCACAGGCATCTTGCCTGTGAGTTCAAAAAACAAACCAGCTTTTGCAGAAACTCACAGGCAAGATGCCTGTGCCACTATTCCCGGCGTCACCGAACTCGTCGTGCGCCCGACGGGATTGATTGATCCGCGCGTCACCATCAAGCCGCTCAAGGGACAGATTGACGATTTGATGGAAGAAGTTCGCCAACGCGCCGACAAAAAAGAGCGCACGCTGGTCACGACGCTCACCAAGCGCACGGCGGAGGAACTCACGGATTATCTGCGCGAGATTGGGATTCGCGTTCAATACTTGCACAGCGACATTGACGCGATTCAGCGCGTGGAAATTTTGCGCTCGCTCCGTAAAGGTGAGTTCGATGTTTTGGTGGGAATCAATCTGCTCCGCGAAGGTTTGGATTTGCCGGAAGTTTCACTCGTGGCAATTCTCGATGCGGATAAGGAAGGTTTTCTCCGCAGCGAAACCAGTTTGATCCAAACCGCCGGACGCGCCGCGCGACATCTGAATGGCGAGGTGATTCTTTACGCCGACGTGATGACGCAGAGCATCCAGAAATTTCTCGCCGTCACCAAAAATCGCCGCGAACGGCAAATCGCATACAACCTCGAACACAACATCACGCCGCGCAGCGTGAGCCGCGCCATCGAGGAAAGCCTCGCCGTGTCCGAGGAACAACGCGACGCCGCCACCGGCCTGCTGCGCGAAACCACCACCGACCTCGACGTGACCGAAACTCTCCGCGAACTCGAAGGCGAAATGTTGAAGGCGGCGGAAGATTTGCAGTTTGAGAAAGCCGCGCTGCTGCGTGACCAGATCAAGGAATTGAAACGGATGATGAGCGGCGAACCTGCGGAGCAGAAAACAAGACCGGTGAGTTATCGGAAAACTGGTCGGCGGCGGTCTGGAAAATGAATATCAGCTACAGTTGCCAGCTTGACCGAGCAGTTGCGTGGTGAGAGAGTGCCTCCGCGCTTATGATTCCCGCCAGCCACTCCGAAATGCTGATTGCCAAACTAGCCATTGGCGGGCTTGCCGTCGGTTTTTTCTGGCGGCTGATTGTGTGGGTGCGCGACGCGCCCGTGACGCCCGATCCTTGGAATGCGGTGACGGAAGAAAAATTGTCCGCGCCGGAAACCGAACAAGCCTGCCATCATTGCTCGACGCCGCAAAATAATACCTCATGGTTTTGCCCGCATTGTGGAACTGCTGTTGGGCCTTACAACAACCTGATGCCTTACATATTTATTTTTTCTGAAGGGGAAGTTTTAAGGAATAGTCTCAACCACCACTTCCGAAACCGGCCTTTAATAATGATTGGCTATGTCCTAGTTGCGCTGGGCATGACACCCATTCTGACCTACACCTATTTGCATGTTGCGGTCTATTGGCCATTTCCCATTTTTTTAATCCTGCTTTTCAAAAATCTTCTAGGTGTAGAAAAACAAAAGACCGATTGAATTTCAAAACTCCCCGTCCATGATTCCCAACCGCGTCGCGGCGAGCACGGTTTCATGCCAGAGCTGAATGAGTTCGTCCAGCGTGCCCAGCCACGGCAGCACGCGGGTTTCGAGGGTGTTGGAAATGTGGATGGTATCGCCAGTGTGGCAGGCTTGATCCACGTCGCGGATGATGGCGGCGACCTGTTCGAGCTGCCACTTGCGAAGCTGTTTGAGCGACGCGCGCCCGTTCGCCGGGCCGCAGAGATGATCGGGCAGCAGGCTCAATGTCAGCACCGGTTCCTTGAGTTGGCGCGCCAGATTCCACCAGAGTTCGCGCGCGACTTGCGCGTCGTTGATGAGCACGAGCGTGAGCGCGGTTTCCACGCAGGCGCGGGCGTGGTTGGTCTGCTGCATCGCGGTCTTGAGCAGGAGCAGGACGGTTTCATCCAGTTCAACCGACTCGGCTTCGATGCGGGAAAAGGCGTGATGCCCCGGCAATGGCGAGTTGAGATTCATCGCACAGCCGTCAATGTGAAACGCGGACAGCACGCGCTGTTTTTCCAGCGCCACGGTTTCGAGATAGCAGCGGATGGAATTCAGCGAGCTGCGTCCGCGCGGCAGTTCGACGGGCAAGCCGTCCAGCCAGATGGAAACATCCTCCATCTCCTGCGAATCAAATGAATCGGGGTGTGACATACGATGCAATTAGCATCGGCTGCCTCGGAGGAAATCCAACTAAAACTTATTCACAAAATCGGCGTTGGCCCGGACGGAGCGCGGACGGCTCGTCCGCGTGTTCATTCGCGATGAACGGAACTTGCGGACGAGCCGTCCGCGCTCCAAAAATTGAAAGGCCTTGCTCCTTACTTCGCCGCGTTCGCCCCCGCCACCCGCAACTGGATTGAGTAGAGCGATTCGCTCGCCGTGATGAAGAGCGTCTGGCGATCCTTGCCGCCGATGCAGACATTTGCCGACCATTTTTCTGGAACGTCGATGTGGTCAATTTGTTTTCCAGTTTTATCAAACACGGTGACGCCCTTGCCGGTGAGATAAATATTTCCCTCCGCATCCAGCGTCATCCCGTCCGAACCCAGCGCGCAGAAAAAAGTTTTGTTCGTCAGCGAACCGTCCGCTGCGATGTCGTAGCGCCACGTCTGGTGCGCGCCGATGTCCGCGACGAAAAGGTTTTTTCCATCCGGCGAGCCAGTGATGCCGTTGGGCTTCTTCAAATCCTCCGTCACGCGCCGCAGCGTTTTCCTATCAGCAGCCAAGTGATAGACCTCCTCATTCGTCAGCGCCATCGTCGAATGATCCCACCAAGAGCGTTTGTAAAACGGATCGGTGAAATACAGCCCGCCGTCCGGCGCGAGCCAGACATCGTTGGGGCCGTTGAAATAATTGGTGCCAAAGTTTTTTGCCAGCACCGTGATTTTTTTGTCCGGCGCGATGCTCCACAGTTCGTTGCGCTCGTCCGCGCAGGCGATGAGGTTGCCGTGCGCATCGAACATCATCCCATTCGCACGGCCAGACGGTTGGAGAAAGGTCGAAAGTTTTCCGTCCGCACTCCATTCCATGATGCGGTCGTTCGGCTGGTCCACGAAAAAAAGATTTCCGTGCGCGTCACTGGTCGGCCCCTCGGTGAATTTGAAATCGCCCGCGAGCTTTTCCAGCTTCGCGCCCGGGGCCACCACGCCGTCCGCCAGGGCGGACAGGGCGGAGGCAAACAAAACGGTGAAGAAAATTGTTTTCATGTGTGGGCAAAATCTGGCGCGAACGCTGCCGTGAAGCCACCAAAATCGTTCCTTGTTTTTCTGCCAAAACTGGCGCAACTTGCCCGCGTCAATTCTGAAACCATGCCGACCGGACAAAACAAACTGCTGCGCTTCCTGCAAAGCTGGATTATCAACACGCTCGCCGTCGCGCTGGCCGTGATGATTCTGAACGGTCACATCCATTACGAAACCAAGACCGGCCTGCTGCTGGCCTCGCTGCTGCTCGGCATCCTCAACGCCTTCGTGCGCCCCATCTTGATGCTCATCGCGTTGCCGCTGCTCATTTTCACGCTTGGCCTGTTCACCCTCGTCATCAACGCCCTGCTCCTTTGTGTCGTGGACTGGCTGCTCCGGCCGCACTTCACGGTGGACACTTTTGGCTCCGCCTTCCTCGGCGCGCTCATCATCAGCGTCGTCTCCATCGCGCTGAACCTCCTGACCGGCAACGCCCGCATCAACGTCCAGCGTCGGCCGCCCGGGCCGCCGAAAAATCCCGGCGGCGGCAACGGGCCGGTGATTGATGTGTGATGTTTCGCGTAGCAGCCGACGTGAGGAGGCTCATTCTAAAAATCAGAGCCTCGTCACCTCGGCTGCTACACTTTCAGTTTATACGCGGCGCGCTGCGTCGGAATTCCCTCCGCATTAAAATCCCGCTCGAAGTCCGTCGTGATTTCCGCCAGTGAAGCCGGGGTTTCCGTTTTGAAAAATTCCTTCGCCGTGGCAAACACCTCGGTCATCTGCTGGAAATAATCCAGGTCATCCGTCCGGAGAAATACCGTGCCGCCCGGCAACAGCGCCTGGCGCGCGAGCCTGGGAAAGTTTTCATTGATAAGCCGATGACGCCGGTGCTTCTTCTTCGGCCACGGGTCGGGGAAATAAATGTGCAGCGCCGTCGCGCTGTGCGGCGGCAGCAGGTATTCCAAAAAATACGCCGACTCGATGCGCACGCCGCGCGTGTTTTTCAGCCCGGTGCGACGCCCCTTCTTGTCGAGCTTCTGGATGCGTCCGAGCAGGCGCTCGACGCCGATGAAATTGGTTTGCGGATTGCGCCGCGCGTATTCGACGAGGAATGAGGCGTCACCGCAGCCGAGTTCCACTTCGAGCGGCTGCGGCTGCGGAAAAAGTTCCGCCAGCTTCAGCGGCTCCAGAATCGTGCGGAGCGGCACGAGCAAGTTATCCATGTTTTGCAAGCGCGCGAGTTTAGGGTGTGTTTTCCAAATAAGAAATTCCAAAAGTGTGTCACGCGAGTTATGCGAGGTGGGCGGAGTCGCGCTGCGACTCCGACTGTCTGCGAAGCAGGCACTTTGCGACGCGCATATTTAATCCGAACGCCGAAGTTGGGGAGCGCCCCCGCGCCGGGTGGAACCGGCTTCCAGCCGGTTGAATTTGGCTTCCAGCCAAATTCCGTTCGCGGCGGGAATCGTCAGCC
>JAYVQV010000309.1:0-7024 GCA_043776855.1 Limisphaerales bacterium
GGCGAAGCAGCAGCTCGAAGACGTGCTGGCGATTCCGAGCGAGTGGGCGATTCCGTGCAGCGCGAAGCAGGGCATCGGCATTCAGGATATTCTCGAAGCGATCGTTGAGCGCGTGCCGCCGCCGAAGCCCACGGGCGAAGTCAGTTTGCAAGCGCTGGCGTTTGATTCTTATTTCGATACTTACAAGGGTGTCGTCACCCACGTCCGCGTTTTCAATGGCGAGATGAAGCCGGGCATGATGGTCAAGTTGCTGCACTCCGGCAAAAACGTCGAGGTCAAGGAAGTCGGCAGCTTCAATCCGAAGCCGTATATCCGCGAGAAATTGGAAATGGGCGAGACGGGTTATTTCACCGCGAACATTAAGACCGCCGCCGAGGTCAAGATGGGCGATACGATCACCGATGCGCGGAATCCGTCTGGTGAATTGCCCGGCTTCAAGGAAATTCATCCGATGGTGTTCAGCGGAATTTATCCGATCAACACGGCGGACTACGAGCAGTTGAAACAGTCCATGGGAAAATTAAAGCTGAATGATTCTGCGTTCGCGTATTCGTCGGAAACTTCCGTGGCGCTGGGCTTCGGTTTTCGCTGCGGCTTTCTCGGCTTGTTGCATTTGGAAATTGTGCAGGAGCGTTTGCGTCGCGAATACGACATGGACATCATCGCGACGTATCCGAGCGTGGTCTATAAAGTTCATCTCAACGACGGCACGAAGAAGGAAGTGGATAATCCGGCGTTCATGCCGGACCTGACTTACATCGCGAAAATCGAGGAGCCGATGGTGAAGGCGTTCGTGATTTGCCCGAACGAAAACATCGGCGACATGATGGCGTTGATTTCTGAAAAGCGCGGCGCGGTGGATCACACGGAGACGCTTGATTCGCGGCGCGTGATGTTGACGAGCCTGTTGCCGATGAGCGAAATCCTGATTGATTTTCATGACCGCATCAAAAGCATCACGCGCGGTTTTGGCTCGATGGATTACGAACCGGCGGATTATCAGGAGAGCGACATGGTGAAGCTCGACATCCTCGTGAACACCGAGCCGATGGACGCGTTCTCGTGCATCGTGCATCGCACGAAGGCCGAGGGCAGGGGACGTTCGCTGGCGGAAAAGTTGAAGGAAGTCATCCCGCGCCAGCAGTTTCAGGTGAAGATTCAGGCGGCCATCGGCGGAAAAATTGTGGCGTCCGAAGTCATCAGCGCGTTCCGCAAAGACGTGACGGCGAAATGCTACGGCGGCGACGTGTCGCGCAAACGCAAACTGCTCGACAAGCAGAAGGAAGGTAAGAAGCGCATGAAATCCGTCGGCAACGTGAACATCCCGCAAGAGGCGTTCATCGAAGTGTTGAAGGCGTAGCCGTTGCTTATGCGTTACGAAGTTGAATTTCTTCCGGCAGCGTTGGAACAGCTTCGTGCCATGCCGAAGGAAGTTCGCCGTTTGATTGGCGCGAAGCTCGACCGCGCGCAGCATGATCTTTCGGGTGACATCAAAAAATTGAAAGGTTTCAAAAATAAATACCGCCTGCGCGCCGGAAATTATCGTGTGCTGTTTGAATTGGAAGGCGACCATATCGTCGTGTATGATTTGGGCGACCGGAAAGACATTTATGAGTAACGCCACTTTGACAGCCAAGCCGCCGGGCAACTGGACGCAGCTCAACAAACAACTCGCTCAAGCCAAAGCTCTGCTGCGCCAGATGAGCCGCACCGTGGAAGACATCGAGGACGCGCGAACCATTGAGCGGGCCAAACGCGTCAACGGCGGCAAAGCGCGCATTGCGTGGGCGCAGGTCAAAAAAGAATTGCAGTTGGATTAAGCGCGTTCCGCAAGGGCGTAAATTGACGCCAAAGAATTTTCCGCTTAAAGTTTCGCCATGAGCTACAAAACCTTGGAAGTCGAATTGGAGAACGGCCACGTTCGTCCGTGTGGCGCGGAAGTTTTGCCCGCCAACGCTCATGCGTTGCTGACGATTCTTGATGCCAACGGAAATGGTGAGGCCATCACCGGCACGCTGGCCGACCGCGTGGCAAAATTGTCTGGGATTGGGCGTGGCGAGTTCTCCGACCTTTCCACCAACAAGTCGCATCTGAATTCTCCGAAGTGTTGAAGGGGTAAAACTTTCCCGTGCCTTCGGAATCATCACAACCGCCGCCGCCTGAGTTTCTTTTGGAATACGCTCAAGTGCGCGAACGGATGAAATGGTTGCAGCAGGCGCTCGGTCGCGGCGAAGATGTGGGGGCGGGCAGGGCGTTCATCGCGGAGTTTCGAGATTTCTACAATCGCTGGCATCTGGTGATCCAAGACAAGCAACTGGCTGCGGCCATGGAAATTGTCCGGCGGGAAATAGACACCGGCCTGGGGCGCAAACTGGAAAAAATATACTTCGCCCACCTGCACGAGATTGTGGAAAAACGCAAGGACTGTTGGATCGGAGAACAGCTTTTGAAAGGGACGTTGCACTTCATTAATTTAATGAAACATTCGCCGCCGGAGATGCTGCCGGAACTTCAAAATGTTTACCGTGAGCACATGAAGAAGGAGTTTGTCCCTGAAACGTGCTATCGCGACGCCGAGACAGACTGCGCGCTTAACGAGAAGGATTTCCGCAAGGCTCTCGCCGGCCTCGCCGCCGACTGGCCGGAGCGCGTGGACGCCGCCCTGCGGGAACGCCTTGAGAAACTGGATGCTGACGGCGCAAATGCCTGGCAGACGGAACTCGTGGCGCAACAGGCAGCCTTGGGGTGAATTGTCTTTCATTCAAGAAAGTCGAAGGTATTTTTCCCAGATTATTATTGTGGTTTTTCCGACTTTTGCTGTCGAACGTAGAAATTTATGACGATGTTACGCTGGTTTATTTCGCAGAACGTCCGCAACGCGTGCGCGGTGCACAAGCATTACCGCCGCCTGCTCGCAGCGCAGCGTGACATCCTGCCCGCCACGGCGATCGCCGCCGTGCAGGTGAAGCTGGAAGAATTAACCACCGCGATTCAGGAAGGTCACAAAGGTCGCACCAACATCAAGGCGGAGGAATTGCAGTTCGCCGCCGAGAAAAACCTCAAGCCGTATCCCGCCGCCGCGTGGCGCGAGAATGTGGAAGTGCTGCTTGTGGCGCTCGCGGTGGCGATGGCGATCCGCACATTTTTTCTCCAGCCGTTCAAGATTCCCACCGGCTCGATGCAGCCGACGTTGTATGGCGTGACCTCGACGCCGGATTACGCGCGTGCGTTTAGTCTGGCTGAACATGGTTACGAAGACGCCGCCAAACGAGAATTTCAAAATCAGTTTGCCGCGCAAAAGAGCATTGTCATTCCCGACGGCTGGCAAAAGTTCAAAGAAGGTTTTCACGGCGTGACGTATGTGAGCTTTGTCGCATCCAAGGAAGGTTCCGTGGAAGAAGTTTCGCCGCCGTGGCCGTCAATGATGTTCAGCTTGTATCAGAAATTCAAATTCGCCGGTGAGTGGCACACCATTTGGTTCCCGCCGGATTACGGCGACTCGGATTTGATTCATCGCGCCGGACTGGACGGACGGCGCGTTTATCACCCGGGCGACGAGGTCATCAAATTGAAGGCCAACGCAGGCGACCACTTGTTCGTTGACCGGTTGACCTACAATTTCCGCAAACCGGAGCGCGGCGAGACGATTGTTTTTGCGACCGTGGGAACGGAGATTGAAAAACAGGATCAATTTTACATCAAGCGCATGACGGTGATGCCGGGCGAGCGCGTCGCCATCGGCAATGACCGCCACATGATAATCAACGGGCAGCGCATTGATGCGGCCACGCCGCATTTCGCAAACGTGTATGGTTTCAATCCTGACAATCCGCCGCGCGAAAGTCAGTTCTCCGGCCACGTCAACGGCACGGTGGCGCAACAGTATGGAGTTTATGCCGGCATTGCGCCGCGATTCCCCGACGAGGAAACCGTCTTCACCAACGGCCCGGATGCCTACATGGTTTTCGGCGACAACACCTGCAACAGTTCCGACTCGCGGACGTGGGGTTCGTTGCCGACAAAAAATGTCATCGGCAAAAACTTCTTCGTCTATTGGCCGCTGACCGCGCGCTTCGGCTGCGGCCCGGCGGCGAATTGAATTGCGTCATCCATGAATCCGGCGACTACTGAAACCGTCCTCGTCACCGGCGCATCGTCGGGCATCGGCCTGGAACTCGCGCGCTGTTTCGCGGCGGACAAATCCAATCTCATCCTCGTCGCGCGCACCCGCGACGCTTTGGAAAAACTCGCGGAAGAATTACGGCGTGAATCTAAAATCACCGTCCACGTCGTGTGTGCCGATCTCGCGAAACCGGAATCGCCCGCGCAGATTTTTTCCGAGTTGAAGGGCAGGGGAATCACCGTGGACGTGCTGGTGAACAACGCCGGCTTCGGCTTGCACGGCAGGTTCACCGACCTGCCCTTGCGCCGGCAGATGGAAATCATTTCCGTCAACGTCTCCGCCCTCGTCGAACTGACGGGATTATTTTTGCCAGAAATGGTTGAACGGAACCGGGGCGGGATTCTGAACGTCGGTTCGGTGGCGGGATTTTTGCCCGGCCCGCACATGGCGGTCTACTACGCGAGCAAGGCGTTTGTGATGTCATTTTCCGAAGCGCTGCACGAGGAACTGCGCGGCACCGGCGTCCACGTCACCAATCTTTGCCCCGGCGCGACCGAAAGCAATTTTTCCAACATCGCCCGCAGCCATCACACGCGAAAAGTTTCCGCCCAGAAAATGTCCGCCGAGGAAGTGGCGCGGATTGGCCATGCAGATTTTCGCCGCGCCGCGCCTTTCAGCCTGCCGGGCATCGGGAACAAAATTCTTTCCATCGCGCCGAAATTTCTGCCCCGTGCCGCCGTCCGCCGGCTGGTCGGGCGTTACAATCAGTTGAAGTGAATTTGTATTTGTGCGGTCAAAGCGATTGGCGGGCTTTAGTGAAAAACGAATTAGTCTTCTTGTATTGATCAACTATCCACGTCGCAAAAGCTTTACTGTATTGCGGACTCCCAAATTTTGGCTTGTAGAAAAACCGACCGTTTTCATCAATCGTGTGAGCTTTGCGTATGGCTAACACATCACGCGTGTTTATGGTAACGCCATCAGGAAGCATGCCGTTGACAACATTTATCAATTCCTTTTGCCGAAGCGGGTGTGTGACATCTTGACTAATTATTCTGTAGCCCGGTGCATTTGGATCGTCAACCAGTCTGATTTGTGTTGCGTTCTCCGACTGGCTTTCTATTACTTCGCCACGCAAAATTGAAACCATCGAACCCTTGGGTGCAGCAACGACTTTCCTCACTCCACTTATCCATTCTTTACGAATTGTTTTCAGTTGTTGGGCTATCACGATTCTAATGTCATTTCTAGTGCCGGGTTCACTCTTTGCGCCATGTCGGAAATAAATTGTCCCTTGAGCGAATGCGGTTTTCGGTTTCCTTTCCGCCGTTTCGTATGCACCAACTTGTTGAAACACAAAAGGCAAATCAGCTCCAGAAATCTCTAACACCGCAATTTTCTTCGTCATTTTCTCTGCCTCCTTGATTTCTATTTCAGTGAAATCAGAGCCAGTGTATTTATTTATCTTGTTGAGCCAATCCGCATGGTCAATTTCTAGCACAGCTTGGACATTTTCCCCTGAGGGTGTCCCGTCGTTTTCCAATCCGACTAAAATTACTCCACCGCCGGAGTTAGCCATTGCGACAATATCTTTGATGAGATTGCACCATTCTCCGGGCACGGATGGGGAGAATGAACTCTTAAACTCAATGAATTTTGATTCACGCGTAGCTTTTAGAGCGGCCTGAAGCAGCTTAATTGTTTTCATCAGGGTGCAGGTTAAATAACAGCTATGTTGGCGCTTCGCAAGATTTAATATATCTTAACAATGTTTGTTATATCTAGTGCGAATCAGTCCTTTTCGTAAACCTTCAAGTATTCCTTCACCGTGTTCGTCCATGAGAAATCCGCCTTCATCCCGTTCTGCCGGCACTTTCGAAGCAAGCTGGCGTCGGCATAAATCGCCAGCGCCTTGCGAATCGCCTTGGCGAGCGCGCGGGCGGAGTATTCAAAAAACTTCACACCAGTCGCGGTCTTTGCCGATTCGGTGAAATCCACCACGCTGTCGTCCAGCCCGCCGGTCGCGCGCACGATGGGAATCGTCCCGTAGCGCAAACTATACATCTGGTTCAGCCCGCAAGGTTCAAACCGCGACGGCATCAGGAAAAAATCGCACCCGGCCTCGATGCGGTGCGCGAGCGTCTCGTCATAGCCAAAGCGGACAGCAACCTTGGTTGGAAACCGCGCGGCGAGTTCGCGGTAGCCGCGCTCAAATTCCGGCGAGCCGCTGCCGAGCTGCACAAACTGGATGTTGGAGTTCAGCATTTCCTCCAGCGCGCCCAGCTGGATATCCACGCCTTTTTGCTCGGCCAGCCGCGAGATGGTTCCGAAGAGTGGAATTTTTTCATCAACGGGCAGGGCGACCTGGCGTTGCAACTCCAGCTTGTTGAATTTCTTGGCCGCGATCTTCGTCACCGAAAACGGTTTGAACAGATGCGGATTTTTCGTCGTGTTCCATTCGCTGTAATCCACGCCATTCAAGATGCCGGTCAGTTTGTCCGCGCGCCGGCGCAGCATCCCGTCCAGGCCGCAGCCGTATTCCTCGGTCATGATTTCGCGCGCGTAACGCGGGCTGACGGTCGTGATGCAATCGGCCAGCGCAATGCCGGCCTTCAGGCAATTGAGCAGGCCAAAATATTCCGCCGCATCCGCCGTGAAAAAATCCTCCGGGAGATTCGTCAGGTCAAAAGCGTCGCCAGGAAAAACCCCTTGATACGCGAGGTTGTGGATCGTGAGGCAGCTGGGCGGCGGGTTCCCCCACCCTTCGCGCTTTTGCTGCTGCAACAACGCCGGCACGAGCGAGACCTGCCAGTCGTGGACGTGAACCACATCCGCGCGCCACGGCAGATACCGCGCGAGATGCACCACGCACTTGGAGAAAAAAATGTAGCGCGCGTCGTT
>JAYVQV010000310.1:0-6989 GCA_043776855.1 Limisphaerales bacterium
GCGCAGGTTCATCGCGGCGGAGGACGCGGGACTCGGCGCAAACATTTGAGATTGAAATTTTCTAGCCACGCCCGACTCATCGCAACTCGTGTGCCAGAATTTTTTTAACCACAGATGGACACGGATTAACACAGATGGGAAAAGACCTGACGCGAATTGCGCGAATTGCCGCTAATTTTTCACAATGCTGGGCTTTCTGATTTTTTAATTCGCGAAAATTAGCGTGATTCGCGTCAAAGTTTTTGATCTGTGTCCATCCGTGTCCATCTGTGGTTGAAAAATTGGTTCCGGCGGGTTTTAGTTTTGGCTTCAGTCTTTTTCTTCGCCGGGATTTTCCCATTCCGGATAAATTTCCGGTGGCAACTGGCCGCGCCGGATGAGTTCCTGCAAATCGCGGATGATGGTGCGGCGGGCGACCTTGAATTCGCGGGCGAGCGCGGAGATGTTCGGACGCGCGCCGGATTTTTTGAGCTGGGAAAAGATTTCGTTCTGCCGCGCGAGCCGGTCGGTGGAGCGGCTCAAGAGTTCCGGCGCATCAATGCGGCGTGAGCGTTCGAGCGCCTCGAACTGGCGGATGATTTCGCCGCCGGAACATTCTTTGAGCGCGGTGGCGATGGTGCGTTTTAGTTCGCGGATGTCCACGGGCTTGGGCAGGCAGTAATGCGCGCGGCGCGGGCCTTGCAACGCGGCCATCTGCTGCCGCACTTCGAGCGCGCCGGAGACGATGATGACCGGGACGTGTGGGAGCAAATCCTTGAACTCCGGCAAAAAATCCAGTCCGCGTTCGCCGTCTTCGAGAACGTGATCTAACACGACTGCCTCCGGCTGGAATTTGGGCAGCAGCGCAAGCGCGGCGCTGCCGGACTTGGCGCGCGTGAGTTGGAACTGGCCGAGCGCTTCCTCGTAAATTTCGTATTGAAGATCGTCGTCCTCAATGATGAGTAGGTGGGGTTGGGTGTTCATGGCTTTGGAGCGCCGATCTCTGAATCGGCGTGAGGTTTGAAATTGTGCGAACGCGCCGAATCGGAGTTCGGCGCTCCGGCTGGCAAAATCAAGGTGAACGTGCTGCCCGCGCCAGGCGTGGATTCGACGGCGAGACCGGCGCCCATTTTTTTTGCGAGTTCGTAGACCATCGAAAGTCCCAGCCCGGTGCCGCGCCGCGCGGATAAATTTTTTGTGGTGAAGAATGGCTCGAAGATACGAGCACGAACCTCCGGCGGAATGCCTGAACCAAAATCGCGAACAGAAATGAAAATAAATTTTGAAGCGATTGCCGGCGCAAGCGCAACATCCGGCGGCAATTCGGACGCGATGTTTGTCTTGAGCCAGATTTGATTTCTCTGGTCGGGAGATGTTATTGGAGCGCCAGTCTCCGACTCGTGGGGTTGGAGTTCACGCTTCAGCGTGTCCGGGGGACAAGCTAAAGCTTGAACTCCAACCGAAACACGCCGGGTCGGAGACCGGCGCTCCATCGCTTCGTCGGCATTGAAGATGAAGTTCAATAAAATTTGCTGCACGAAATCGCGCGGGACGGAAAGCTCTGGCAAGTTTTCGCCGGGCATGAATTGAACCTCGGTCTCGTGCAGGAAACGGTCGCCCAAAAGTTTTCGCGTGTCAGCGACGACGGCGTTCAAGTCGCACGGAGTCGCGGGCGCGTCGTCGCTGCGGCTGAAGCCGAGCATGGCGTCCACGACCTCCGCGCCTTGCTGCACGACCGTCTGGATGCGCGCGGTGCGGGTGCGGATTTTTTCGGGGTTGTCCACGTTGTCCTCGATGATCTGCGCGGAGCCTTTGATGATGGAGAGAATGTTGTTGAAGTCATGCGCGATGCCGGCGGCAAGTGTGCCGAGGGCGTTCATCTTCTGGCTGTGCAGCAATTCGCGGTTGGCGAGTTCGAGCTGCGACGTGCGCTCGGCGACGAGTTGCTCGACGGCGGAATAACTTTGCCGCAAGTGGCGATGGCGGTTCAGCGCGAGCGCGCCGAGGAACAGCGAGACCATCAGCGCAATGCCCAACACGCCGACGAGGCGCGATTCGCGATACCACGGGACGACGACATTAAATTCAATTTCTGTGGGGGACAATTCCACGTTGCCGTTGTGGTCAATCGCGCGGACTTGAAAAACGTGGCGGCCCAGGCCCAGCCCGGAGACGGCCACGATTTTTTCCGGCTGGAACCGCGACCACTCGTGTTCGTCCAGCCGCCAGGAAAAAAGGAGAAAGTCCGGCGCGGTCTGATCCCATTTGTCGCGGCCACGAAAATTTAGCGTGATGACGGCGTCTTCTTGGACGTTCGCGTGGCTGAATTCGGTGGACAAAATTTCCGTGACCGGCGCGTCGTTGTCGGCGTCCGGCTCAAAGCGGCTCCAGCCGTTCGTGGATTGCGCAAAAATATTTCCGCGTCCGTCTTCCGCCACGCGCAAAATTTCCCCGGCGGGCAGGCCGTCGCCAAAACCATTGGCAATCCACGCGCCGTGGGTGAAGCGCAGGAGGCCGTGCGCGGTGGCGACCCAGAGCGTGCCGTCGCGCGCGGCGAGCAGGCCGTTGACGCGCTCCAGACCGGCGCGCGTTTCCAGCCAGTTGCGTCCGTCGAACTGCCAGACGCTCTGCGGCGTGGCGCACCAGACGCGGGCATCGGGCGTCTCGGCGAAGGCGATGGGCGATTCGGGGCCGAGCTGGTTGGTGGAGGTGAACACGCGCCATTGGTCGCGATGACGTTGGGCGACCCGGTTGCCGCCGCCGAGCCACGCGTCGCCATTGCGGGCGGTGAAGGAAGTTTTCCATTCGACTCCCGGTGCGAGTCCGGGTGGCGGAGAAATTTTTTCGGCGGACGGCGCGGAAATTTCCGGCGGCACGGCGGCGGGCTGCCAGATTTTTTCCGGCGGCGTGGCGGCGGAGGCGCGCGCCGCAATCAAGGCGACGGCGAGGAGCAAGGTGGCGCGCAGCTTCATCGGAAAAATTATTTTGCAGGGCGCGGAAAAGTGTGGAGCGCGGCCGGCTCGTCCGCCAGTGGTCTGGCTTGATTGAGGAACCCGCGGACGAGCCGTCCGCGCTCCGTCGCCGATGGCGACGGGTTTTTCGCAGCGCGAAAAACACCACCTTGGCTGGTCAAAGGCATGGGGAATTATTTCACCTTCGCCCCGGCGGGTGCAACCAAAAGCACAGGTGTGCGGCGAGACGCACAGTGGGCAGCGCGCCGCTGGCCGGATACTCTGGCGGCAGATAGATGAAAGTTTTCCCCGCACATTTTGCTCGTCGCGCGCCCGGCTTCACGCTGATTGAACTGCTGGTGGTCATTGCCATCATCGCGATTCTGGCGGCGATGCTGCTGCCGGCGCTGACGGCGGCGAAGGGGAAGGCGAAGAGCGCGGGCTGCATCAGCAATCTCCGCCAGCTTTCGCTCGGCTGGAAAATGTATGCGGATGAGAACAATGGCACGCTCGCGGTGAATGTGCCGCAGCCGCCGATCAAGCCCGCGTGGGTGATCGGGGAATTTGGCACGAACGCGGCCACGACCAACCTGGCGAACATTCAGAACGGACAGCTTTACTCGTATGTTCAAAACGTGAAGGTCTATCACTGTCAGGCGGACGAGACGCAGGTGCGCGGCGGGCCAGCGGCCTTGAGCTATTCGCTGAACGGCTGGATGGGCAGCCGCACGATGAGTCAAAGCCCGTATGCGTCCACCTCATCCACCGGCTCCGCGTTCCGGACGTTTGTGCGCGAGGCGGAAATTTCCGCCATCAACGCGGCCGCACGGCTGTGGGTGCTGGCGGATGAAGACCCCAGCACGTTGAACGACGGCTGGGCGCTGGTGACGATGGATGACTCGCGACCCTTCGCGAGTTTTCCGGGCATCCGGCACGCGCACGGCGGCGGGATGAATTTTGCGGACGGCCATACGCAGATTTTCAAATTGCGCGATCCAAACAGCAGCCCCGGCAAACAATTCAGCCAGTCGAATTCTGACTGGATTTTATTCAAGCAGATGACAACCGAGCGGTAAAAAATTCAACCATCAACCAAAACACCTATGAAAACAATTCGCGTGCAAAATGGAATCCTGCCACTGACCCCGGCGGGGCTGGCGGCAGACGGCGGTGTTCGCATCAGGATTTTAGTTGAAAAGAACGGGAACGGGGTTAAAACATCAGCGCGTCAGTCCGCAGAAATTCCGCCCGTTGCCGCCGACCTTGCGCCATTCAAAATTTGCCACGCCATGAATAAATCAGCCCGTCATTTTCCGAGATTGTTTTCCGCGCTGCTCCTGCTCCTCGCGCTCGCACTGAACCTCACCACCGCCCGCGCGCAATGCACGCCGCCGCCGTCCGGACTCGCCGCGTGGTGGCAGGGAGAAGGCAACGCCACTGATTTCACCGGCACAAACAGCGGCACGCTTTCACCCAGCGGTGCGAGCTACGCGACCGGACTGGTCGGGCAGGGTTTTCGTTTCGACGGCACGAATGGTTTTGTGCAGATTCCCGATTCCAATTCCTTGAAGCCCGCCAACGTCACGGTGGAAGCATGGGTCTGGCTCGACCCCGCCCTTCCCTCGAACAGCGGCGAGCAGATTGTTTTCAAAAAAAATACCTGGAACGCATTTTTTGAAGGTTACAGCCTGTTGAAGACGACGATTGATAATGGCAACGGCACTTACTCCAACCGTTTTGAATTTTGCGTCTCGCGCAACGGCAACCAGGTCGTCATCAACTCCCAGACCATCGTGCAGCGCGGCGTCTGGTATCACGTCGCGGGCACTTACGACGGCAGCACCTCCCGGCTCTTCGTCAACGGCGCGGCGGAAGGCTCGGCGGTCGCGGGCTTCGCGCTGGACTACGGCTCGGATCCAATTTACATCGGCACGAGCGGAACGTTTGCGCCCTACCTGTCCATGTTCGGCGGCATCATTGACGAGCCGACGATTTACAACCGCGCGCTTTCCACGAATGAAATCGCCGCGATTTACAACGCGGGCAGCGCGGGCAAATGCGTCAGCCTCACCCCGCCGGTCGTGACCGGCCAGCCGGCGGGCCAGACCGTGACGAATGGCGGCGCGGCAAATTTCAGCGTCAGTGCCACCGGCACGGCGCCGCTGCAATTTCAATGGCGGCTGAACGGCACGAATATTTTCGGCGCGACAAATGTCACGCTCACCGTGAACAACGTCTCGCCCGCGCTGGGTGGAAATTATTCCGTGCTCGTCACCAACGTCGCCGGCAGCGCCACGAGTTCCAACGCGCTGCTCGTGGTGAACGTGCCGGCTTCCTGCCTGCCGCCGCCGTCCGGCCTCGTGGCGTGGTTGCCGGCGGAAGGCGGCGCGACTGACTACACCGGCACAAACAACGGCACCTTGCAAAACGGCGTGAGCTTTGCGCCGGGCGAAGTTGGTCAGGGATTTTATTTCAACAACACCAACCAAGGCGTCCGCGTTCCGGCCCGCGCAAGCCTGGATGTCGGCGCGGGCGCGGGCTTCACTTTGGAAGCGTGGATCAAGCCGGCGAGCATCACCACCGGCAGCGCGATGTTTGAATGGAACGACTCAAATTATTGGGGCGTGCATTTCTCGCTGGAACCGGGGCAGCCGTTCGGTCCCAATCCCGGCCCCGGCGAACTTTACGCGAACATCGTGGACAGCGGCGGCGGCTGGCATCAGATGAGTTCGCCCGGCGGCGTGGTGGCCACGAATGTTTTCCAGCACGTCGCGCTCACCTACGACCGCGCGTCCGGCGTGGCCACGATTTATTGCAACGGCCTCATCGTCGCGCAGCAAAACCTCGGCAGCTATGCGCCGCTCACCGGGCCGGGCTATGATTTCTATCTTGGCCGACGCATCGCTCCGGCTGGTGAACAGCCCAGTTTCGCGGGCATCATGGACGAGCCGGCGGTCTACAATCGCGCGCTCACCACGAATGAGATCATCGCCATCTACAATGCCGGCAGCGCGGGCAAATGTTCTTCCTTAAGTGCGCCGCTCGTTGTGACGCAGCCGACGAACATCACCGTGACCGTGAACAACACCGCCGTCTTCAACGTCACGGCCACCGGCACGCAGCCGTTGAGCTACCAATGGAATTTCAACGGCACGAATATTTCCGGCGCGACCAATGCCACGTTCACGCTCAACAATGTCACGCCCGCGCAAGGTGGAAATTATTCCGTGCTCGTCACCAACTTCCTCGGCATCGCCACCAGTTCCAACGCGGTGCTGACGGTTTATGTTCCGCCCGTGCCGCCGTCCATCCTTTCGCAGACGCCCAGCCAGGTTGTGCTGTTGAGCAATGCCGCGACGTTCATCGTCACCGCCAGCGGCAGCGATCCGAAAAATTATTTCTGGAAGCGCAACAACGTGCTGATTCCCGGCGCGACGAATTTCAGCTACACGCTTTTCAACGCGCAGCTCGCGGATTCCGGCAGCAAGTTTAGTTGCCTCGTCACGAACGCCTACGGTTTCGCCAGCAGCACCAACGCCTCGCTCAAGGTCATTGACACCATCCCGAACGATTTGTGCAGCGGCGCGGTGGTCATCACGAATTACAATTACACCAACGCCCAATCCACCACGCGCGCGAGTTCGTTCGGCGACCCGGTGCCGGGCTGCGTGGATGGTTTTGGCAATGGCGTCTGGTATCAGTTCACCTCGCCGGTCAGCGGGTTGCTGGCCGTGGATACTTTTGGCAGCGACTTCGACACCGGGCTGGCGATCTACACCGGCGGCTGCGGCGCGTTCTCGCCGGTGGATTGCAACGACGACAGCATTGACCTGACTTCCGCACTCACCATCCCGACCACGGCGGGCGTGACGTATTATTTTCTCGTCGGCGGCTACGGCGGCCATGTCGGAAATTTAATTTTCCACCTGCACTACTTCACACCGCCCGCGTTTGATGTGTCGCCGACGAACCTTTCCGTCATCGTCAGCAGCAACGCGCAGTTCACCGCCGCCGTTTCCGGCACGTCGCCCATCAGCCTGCAATGGTATTTCAATAATT
>JAYVQV010000311.1:0-26097 GCA_043776855.1 Limisphaerales bacterium
CTCATCACCGTGCCATCGCCGCGCGTGGATCAAATCCTCGCTGTGTTGAAATTTCTGCGGCTGGTGGATGGGATGTCGCTGGAAGAACATCACGGCTACGAGGTTTCACAAACGCCGGACATTTTTCCGCCGCCGAAATTCCGGCTGGTGCGCCGCAGCACGTTTCAACTTGGGCTGAACAATTTTTTTGTCTTTGAACGCACGGATGCCAAATGAATTTTTCGCGCTGCACAGGCAAATCCACGCTGGCTAGTGAATTGATTTTCAGCAAGCCTTGATTGAATTATGGCGGACACGCCGACAACTAAACCCAGCATCGCGGTGGTGATTCCCTGTTATCAGGAGGCGCTCACCATCGGCAAAGTTGTCACCGACTTCCGGCGCGAACTGCCGGACGCGCGGATTTACGTCTATGACAACAACTGCACCGACGGCACCGGCGAACTCGCGGCCAAGGCCGGGGCGATTGTCCGGCGCGAAAAGCGGCAGGGCAAAGGCTACGTCGTCGCCGCCATGTTCGAGCAGATTGACGAAGACATCCTCGTGATGGTGGACGGCGATGACACCTACGAAGCCGGCCACGTCCACAAATTGCTGGAGCCGATTCTGCGCGGCGATGCGGACATGACCGTGGCGACCCGCCTGGCCGATCACGGCAAAGATTCTTTCCGTCCGCTGCACGTCGTTGGAAACAAAATGGTCTGCGGCATCATCAACTGGTGGTCGCAGGGCAGCGTGACGGATATTTTTTCCGGCTACCGCGCCTTCACGCGCGAATCCGCGCGGCAAATTCCCATCACCGTGCGCGGCTTTGATGTGGAGACGGAACTGACGTTGCAGGCGCTGTATCGCGGCCAGGTCATCAAGGAAATTTCCACGCCGTATCGCTCGCGTCCCGAAGGCAGCTTCTCCAAGCTGAACACGTTTTCCGACGGCCTGCGCGTGGTGCTGCGATTATTCCTCATCCTGAAATCCTACAAGCCGCTGACTTTTTTTGGTGGCATCGGTTTGATCTTGTTTGTGCTGGGCTTGGTCATCGGCTCGCTGCCGGTTTATGATTTTGTGACTGACCCGAATCATTTCGTCCATCGCGTGCCGAGCGCAATTCTCGCGGCGGCACTAGTGCTGCTCGCATTTTTTTCGCTGGGCCTCGGTTTGATTTTGAACAGCATGAACCTGCGGCTGCTCGAACTCGAAAAATTAGTCGCCAAGGCCGGGAAGTGATTTGAAATGAGCCACGCCGCCATCATCGCCGAAAACATCGGCAAAAAGTATCTGCTGCAACACCAGCAGACCGGTCGCAATTACAAGGCGCTGCGCGATGTCGTGACGGAAGGGGCGACGTCGTTTTTTCGGAAATCAAAAACCGAAAACCGGAAATCCGTGGAGGAATTTTGGGCGCTCAAGGATGTTTCATTTGAAATCAAGCACGGCGATGTCGTTGGCATCATTGGCCGAAATGGCGCGGGCAAAAGCACGCTGCTGAAATTGTTAAGCCGCATCACCGAACCGACGACCGGAAAAATCCGCCTGCGCGGGCGCGTCGCAAGTTTGCTGGAAGTGGGCACGGGGTTTCATCCCGAACTGACGGGGCGCGAAAATATTTTCCTCAACGGCGCGATCCTGGGTATGAGCAAGGCGGAGATCACGCGGAAGTTTGATGAGATTGTGGCGTTCTCGGAGGTGGAAAAATTTCTCGACACGCCGGTGAAGCGTTATTCCAGCGGGATGTATGTGCGGCTGGCCTTCGCCGTGGCCGCGCACCTGGAGCCGGAAATTTTGATCGTGGATGAAGTGCTGGCGGTCGGCGATGCGTCGTTCCAAAAAAAATGTCTCGGCAAGATGCAGGACGTAAGCAAGGGCGGCCGCACGGTTTTGTTCGTGAGTCACAACATGGGCGCGGTGGCCTCGCTTTGCAAAACCGGTTTCTGGATGCAGTCGGGCCGGCTCGTGAAAACCGGGCCGGCGCGGCAGATCGTGGATGAATACCTGACGAACAATTCTGAAACTTTGAAAACGGTGGTGGATTTGTCCGATGCAAAACGGGCGGGCGACCAGGGGCGGCGTTTGAAGATAGAAAAAATCGAGTGGCTTTCCGGCCTGCCGATGCAGCATGGTGAAAAATTTTCCATCCGCGTCCATTTTTCGGCGCGGGACAACGTTGACGAAATCGCCATTGGCATCGGCTTTTGCAACTTGGAAGGAATCCGGCTGCTGACCTATGATTCGGATTTTCAAGACGGTCGCCGGCTGGACGTCAAAAAAAACACGTCCGGTTCAGTGGCCGTGATCGCGGGTGTTTTGCCGCTGGCTCCGGGGTTGTATAATTTCAGCGTGGGCTGCCGCTCGGGCGACGCGTTCGGCCTCGATTACATTCCCGAAGCCGGACAGGTCGAAGTCGTGATGGGGCCAAAGACGCCCGGCTACATTAATGTTCCCGGTGCCGGCGTGCGCCTGTTCAGTGATTGGGAATGGAATTTGTTACCACCGCCAAAATGAATTTTGCATCCGTTCAAAAAAACAAAATTGCCGGCCCGCTCAAGCGGGTGGCCAGAAAAATTTTGTGCCGTCCGGCCAGGGGTTATGCCAGTGAAACTTCCAAATGCCGGGCGCGGCTGCTGCCTTTTTGCACCGGCTACGGCGCCGACCTGGGCTTTGGGGGCGACCCGATTTCTCCGCAGGCCATCCGCATTGACAGCCCGCGACCCTACGCTGACACCGGCGCGTTTGCGGTGCAGCTCGGCGGCGACGCCACCAAGCTCCATTGGTTTCGCGATGGAACATTGGATTACATTTATTCGTCCCATTTGCTGGAAGATTTTCCCGACACGGAAGCGGTCTTGCGCGAATGGCTGCGGGTGCTCAAGCCCGGCGGCAGCCTGGTGATTTTCTGCCCCGACGAGCAGGTCTACCGCGAACATTGCCGGCGCACCGGCCAGATATACAATGAAAACCACAAGCACGCTGATTTCTCGCTCGAAAAAGTGAAGGCCATCCTGCAAAAAATCGGCGGCGTGAAGTTTATTCACGAAGCCTCGCTGGTGGATATTTACTCGTGGGACCTGGTCGCTCAAAAACTTTCCTAACACACCATGATGAAACTGCTGCAAAAACTCGCGGGCAAATTTCCGAAGCTGCGCTCGCGCGAATTTTATGTCGAGACGTTTGATTTCCAGTCCGGCCTCGGCGATTCCCAATGGCTGCTCTATGGCCTCGCGCGCTCCCTCAAGCCGCAGGTCTGCGTTGAGATCGGTTCCGCGCGCGGGCGGTCGGCCACGGCGGTCGGCCTCGCGCTGCGGCGCAATGGCGGCGGGAAACTTTATGCGATTGACCCGCACAGCGTGACGACTTGGAACGACACGAACTCCGTGGATTCGTTCGCCATCATCACGGAGAATTTGCAAAAAGCTGGCGTCACGGAATGGGTGGAGATCGTCCGCAAAACTTCCGGCGACGCGGCGAAGGGCTGGACCAAAAAAATTGATTTGATCTTCATTGACGGCGATCACAGCTACGAAGGCGTGAAGGCGGACTGGGAATTATTCCTGCCGCACATGAGCGAGTTTGGCGTGGTGGTTTTTCACGACACGATCTGGGATTTGAAACCGGATCCGCGCATCGCCCGCGCCGACATGGGCGTGCCGCGTTTCGTGGACGAACTCCGCGCGGCGGGCTATCCGGTCATCACGATTGACCAGAACTTCGGCGTGTCGCTCGTGCAGCCGCGCCTCGGCGGCGTAAAATTGCGTTGATATTTCAGCGCCAACGCAGGAACTTCTTCGCATGGCTAATCCGAACGGCATCATCAGAACCGTGTTTTCGCCCTTCGCGGGACTGGTGAACCGCGTGCGGCTGGGATTTCCCCGTTATTATATCCAGGGCGCCGGCGGCATCGGCGACGACGTCATGTGTTCAACGGTTTGCCGGGAATTGAAGAAGCGTGGCAGCAGCCGCATCGCCATGACCACGCGGCATCCGGGGTTGTTTGAAAAAAATCCCGACGTGGATCACATCGTCCATCACGCGAACCCGCGCATGGAATTCTGGTCGAACGCCGGCCTGCCTCACAAGCGCATGGGCTACGCAACCTACGATCCCATGACGGATCGCGACGAACCGTTGACCGAGCATATCCTCATCAAGTTGTGCAAGCTCGCGGGCATCGGCGGGCCGGTGGAATTGCGGCCATATTTATTTTTGACGAAGGAGGAATTTGCCGCCGGCAAGCTCGCCGACAACCAAGTGGTCATCCAGTCTTCCGGCCTCGGTGCCCCGTATCCCATGCGCAACAAGGAATGGTATCCCGACCGGTTTCAAGAAGTCTGTTCGGAATTGCGCCTGGACTTGTCCGTCATCCAAATCGGCTCGAAGGATGATCCCCAGATGGAAGGCGCGATGGATTTGCGCGGCAAGACGACACTGCGCCAGTCGGCGGCCATCCTGGCGAATTCACTCGTGTTCATCGGCCTGGCTGGTGGATTGATGCATCTGGCGCGGGCGGTGGACTGCCGGAGCGTCATCATTTATGGTGGCCGCGAAAAGCCAACCCTATCCGGCTACGTCGCGAATAAAAATCTCTACACGCAGGTGCGTTGCGCGCCGTGCTGGCTGCGCAACCCGTGCGATTTCGACCGCAAGTGCATGGACATGATTACGCCCGCGCAGGTCGTGTCCGCCGCCGCCGAGCAGATCAGCAAATTCGGCACGCTCCTCGAATTGCAGACGGCGAACCTGTGAGCCGTGCTAGTCGTGCCGCCGCCGGTAAATGAAATCCTTGCCCTCGCCATAATTCATCACCGGCCCGGTCTTGGTAGATTCAAACGTAGCCACCTTTTCAAAATTCGACGGGATGTTCGTCTCGTCCACGGTGAACCAGTGGTTGTGGATGATGACGTAGTTGACCTTTAACTTTTCGGCAATTTCAAAGAAGCCAATTTTCGGGTTTGCTTTCACCAACTCCAAAACCGGCGGCGAAACCAGCCCCGGCCAGTCCCAAGTGTGGCGTTTGGAAAACCATCCCACCTCCAGCGACTCCACCAAAATTTTGGTGTCCGCCGGTGTGTTCGCCTTGAACCAGTTGCCCTCGGCCTCGGTGAGGTCGTGGATGCGCTGTCGCCAGATGCCACATTCTTTTTGCAACGCCCGGTCAGCAACGAAGCATCCAGCAAGGTAGCCAGTCAAAATTGTTGCCGCCAAAATACCGGCCACGCGCGGGCGAAAATCTTCCAGCAGACCAAACCCCGCGAGCAGCACCGTCGCCATGCTCAACGCCAGGAACGGCGCGGCATACCAGCTCCGCAGCATCGGCGCGAGCAGCAGAAAAAGCAGGTAGCCCGTGGCCGCGCAGCCCAGCAAAACCACCTTGGGATTTTTCCGGCGCCAGAACATCAGCGCCAGCATCGTTATCAGATACACCGCCAGCAGCCAGTTGCGGTGAAAAAAGAAACGCCCGGAAATGTAATTCAGATTGATCATCACCGTGCTGTGATAGACGAGGCTCTTGACCTTCACCGTCGGCGGAACCAGCGAGTGATACACCAAAAAGTTGAAGGCGAGATACGCGACGCCGATGGCGAACACGCCCGCAATCGCCCGCCACGGCAGCCGCCGTTCCCGCACCGTCACGAACAACAGGATGATGCCCACCGCCACGATGCCGTCCGGCCGGCAAAAAAACAGCAGCGCCACGCCCAGCAGCCAGAGGCCGTCCAGCGTCCGCAACGCGCGTTCGAGCACGAAGAAAATCAGCGCCACATACAGTGGTGTTTCCAACCCGCTGATGGAATACCAGAACAGGAACGGGCAGAGAAAAATCAGCGCCAGCGGCACCAATCGCAGCCACGGCGAACGGAGGCCGCCCGCGCCGCCCAGCATTTTCCAGATGACGAAGAACGCCGCCACGTCGAAAATAATCCCCTCGATTCGCGCCACCGTCGGCACGTCTAGGCCGGAACACGCGCCGAGGCCCAAAAGAAAAGAGTGCAGCACGCTCGTGTTGCCGCCAAACCATTCGCCCGCGTTGAAGACCAGCCCGTTCCCCGCCGCAAACTGCTCGGCAAAGCGGAACGTGATGAACGCATCGCCCACCGTGAAACCGGTGGTGGCGTAAAGCCACGCGCGCACCGCAATCCCCGCAACGAGCACGGCGGTAAAGCCGAGGCAAAAAAGTTTTGGCGTCAGGCAGGAATTTCTCCCGGCGGCTACGGGCGAAGTTTCAGCGGCAGAATTTTCGGCAGATGACATTCCGCCCAGTTTTAATGTGCGTGCCAGCAGCGTCAAGCTTGGGCTTTCCGCAGTAGTGTCCTAATTTGAAATCAGGGAAGATTTGGCAAGTTTGTTTGAGCCACGAACGGAACTTTTATGGAAAGATGATGCCCTGCCACGTTGCCGTCCATTTGAAGTAGCCCTCGTTTTTTACCCCCGTCAAAAGTTTGAAAAATGTCCACACCCATTTTGATGGCCGTCGCTAATTGGATGCTGTCCGGCGTAGCCGGAACTTTTTCGCCTTTTGTTGCGTAGAATCCGCGTATTTCATTGGCAAGGTCAATGATGGCTTCCGTCACTTCCACTGCCTGAAATTGTTTTCTCTGCCACAATTCAGACAGCCTTGCATAATTTTCTGCGCCAAGTTTTGCGGGCAGCAGTTCGGCCTTGGTTATCATGGAAGTCACCAAAACGCATTTGCCTTTGTCGAAGGCGTCAACCACTTGGTCAATGCCAGCCAGCTCTTCTGGCGCTCGCGTTTTTTCTTGCGTGAAATACGCAATGAACACCGCAGAATCCCAGTAAATGATGTTATTGCCACTGCCCATTGCGTTCTTCTTCTAGTAGTTCTTCCGTAGATTTATTTACGCTAATTACCCCCTTGAAGCTGCCAAGCGTGGGCAGTGTGCTTTCATCGGGCATGGTTTCAATTTTATCCACGTCAATCTGATACGGATGATCGCAGCCCATGCGATAATGTAGCTTTCCGCTTACGCGAACATAATTGTCCACGGCATCCTTCGCGTTTTCTTTAAGCTCCTTTGGAAACCAGCAGTTGATATAGCTTGCACCGATTACAGGATAAATTCGGAACGTGTTTGTGCCAGCGTGGAGATTGATTATTTCAATCACGCCGCGCACGCTGCCAACGGCAATTTTTTCTTTGTCCAAATAGTCGGCCAGCAAGCTGGAAATTCGGTCGGTTACAAAAACCGTAGATTCTCCAGCCGTGACACGAATTTCTTTGATGCTTTCAGAAATGGTTTTGGCGATCCGGTGAATTGGCTCCAGAACAGCACGCGGCAAGTCCTTGTATCCCTTTCGGGCGTTCAATGTCTCAATCGTGCGAACAAATGTTGGAAAAATTTTAGCAGAATTATCTTCCAAAGAATCTTCCAGCCCGCTTGCCGCAATCGTCATTTGGGCGGGACTGGAATGCTTCAAATCAACCACGCGGTAAAGAACGGTGGATTTCTTACGAGAAGAAATATGCTGATCCAATCCAGTTAAGGCCGCATTGAAGTCCGCGAGCTGCCGAGAAAAATCTTCCAACGTCAGATTTTCGTCTGGCGCATTGGCGCGGAACTGGATTTTTAACGTGTTTTCAGACATACGCCCTAACCAACATAAAACGATTTTTAGATTTTACATCCGGCATTGTGCGTCGCAAAGACAAATCATCCACAAGGCAAATGCGCCGCAGTCAAACGCGTTTACGCATGGAGTCATTTAGACGGCCAGCATGACGAGCGCGCACGCTTTTTTGCGGTGCTCGAAATTCCGCCGGTTGAATCAGCTGCTACTGCATGCGCGTTCAAATCGTCAAAGATATGAAGGCTGGTAAAGCTTAAGGTTCCGTTTCCAATTTCAAATTAGGATACTACCCTTTCCACCACCGTTCGGCTTGATTCGGGCGGCGGGCTTGGCGATGATGCCCGCCTTGAAAAGCAACGAACCATTGCCCCTGTGTGTGGACCTCGACGGGACGCTGCTCGCATCCGATTCATTGCTGGAAACTTTTTGCCGCCTGCTGCGGAAATCTCCCTGGGTCATTGTCCTGCTGCCGTTCTGGCTGCTGCGCGGGCGGGCGAGATCGCGCAGCGCGTTACCTTGGATGTCGCGTCGTGGCCGCTGAACGCCGAGGTGCTGGCGTTCGTGCAGGACGCCAAACGTCAGGGGCGAAAAATTATTCTGGCCACCGCCGCCGACCAGCGCATCGCTACTGCCGTCCAAGCGCGGCTAAATCTCTTTGATGAAATCCTCGCCAGCGACGGCATCACAAATCTCTCTGGCCAGACCAAGGCGGATGCTTTGATGAAACGCTTCGGCGAAAAGAAATTCGATTACCTCGGCAACAGCGCCTCCGATTTGCCCGCCTGGAAAGCGGCCAATGCTGCGGGCGTGGTTTCCAATGCGGACAGCCTGATCCAGCGCGCAAAAAAAGTTGCCAGCGTGGAGCGCGTTTTCAAACCAGCCAGCCCCAGCCTCAAAGACTGGGCGCGGGCGTTACGGGTTCATCAGTGGGCGAAAAATTTTCTCCTCCTCATCCCCATCATGGGCGCGCACAAATGGACCGAGCCGGGGCGAATGTTCACGGTGCTGGCGGGCATTGCCGCCTTCAGCATCTGCGCGTCGAGCGTCTATCTGCTCAACGATTTGCTCGACCTCGACGCTGATCGGCAGCACCGTTCCAAACGCAACCGTCCGTTCGCCAGCGGAAAAATTTCCTTGCTCGCCGGTTTCCTCCTCGCGCCGCTGTTGCTGTGCGTGTCCGCCGCCATGGCGTGCAGCCTTGGCTGGAAATTCGCCGCCATCTTCGGCGTTTATTATTTGCTGACCGTTTTGTATTCGCTGCGCTTGAAACAGATCGAGCTGCTGGATGTTCTCACGCTGGCCGGGCTTTACGGCATCCGCGTGCTCGCGGGCGGCGTGGTGGCGGACGTGCCGGTTTCGGACTGGCTGATGATGCTGTCGCTGTTTTTATTTTTGAGCCTGGCCTTTGCCAAAAGATTCACCGAGCTGCTCGCGGTTCGCAGTTCCACCGAAACCCGGCTCAAAGGCCGCGCCTACGTCGCCAGCGACACAGAACTCGTCAGCAGCATGGGCGTGGGCAGCGGCTATCTCTCGGTGCTGGTGATGGCGATGTATATCAGCCATCCCTCGGTGACATCGCTCTATCATCATCCGCAGGCGCTGTGGCTGGCGTGTCCCGTGTTGCTCTATTGGATCAGCCGCGTCTGGTTGCTGGCGCATCGCGGCGTGATGCACGACGACCCGATCATCTTCGCATTGCGCGACCGGCAAAGCTGGCTGGTGGTCGTGGCGCTGGCGTTGATCGGTTTCGCCGCCGGCCCCAAATGAACGATCCGTTTTCAACCGTCACAAGCTGGGGGCGCACTTGGAAAACCCGTTCCGTCGTGCATCCCGTCAACTGGAGCAGCGACCGCCTGCCCGCTGCCGCCGAAAATAAAATGCTGCCGCAAGGCATGGCTCGCAGTTACGGCGACTGCTGCCTGAATGACGGCGGCACACTGCTTCGCACGACCGGCATGAACCACCTGCTCGCGTTCGATCCCACGACCGGCGTGATCCGTTGTGAAGCTGGAGCGACGCTGGATGAGATTTTGCAATTCACCGTGCCGCGCGGCTGGTTTCTGCCGACCACGCCGGGAACTAAATTCATCACCGTCGGTGGCGCAATCGCGAATGACGTTCACGGGAAAAATCATCATCACGCCGGGACGTTCGGGCGGCACGTCAAAAAATTTGAACTGCTGCGCTCGGACGGAACCCGCCGCCTCTGCTCACCCACGGAAAATGCGGATTGGTTTGCCGCCACCATTGGCGGGCTTGGGCTGACCGGCCTGATAACTTGGGCGGAATTTTCGCTGCGCAAAATCTCCAGCGCGATGATTGAGCTGGAGAGCATCAAGTTTCGGAACCTCGATGAATTTTTTGAAATCTCCGCCGACTCGGACCAAGGTTTTGAGCACACCGTCGCGTGGGTGGACTGCCTGGCGAGCGGAAAAAATTTGGGCCGGGGAATTTTCATGCGCGGCAACCACGCCGCCAAAGGCCCGCTCACCGCGCATCGTCCGCCCAAGCTGGCCGTGCCGGTGGATTTTCCCGCCGCCGCGCTGAATACGGCCTCGGTGAAAGTTTTCAACACGCTCTACTACGCTCGTATCCAAGGTCGGCTCAGCCTCTCCGCGCAGCACTACGAGCCGTTTTTTTATCCGCTCGATGGCATCCATCAGTGGAACCGCATCTACGGCCAGCGCGGATTTTTCCAATACCAGTTCACCGTGCCGCCCTCGTCCGACACGGCGGCCATCCGCGAAATTTTCGAGCGCATCGCGCAGTCCGGGCAGGGTTCGTTCCTCGCCGTGCTGAAAGTTTTTGGCGATTTGAAATCGCCCGGCCTGCTGTCGTTCCCCAGCCCCGGCGTGACGCTCGCGTTGGATTTTGCGAACCAAGGCGCGCGCACGCTGGAGTTGTTCACGCAGCTCGACCGCGTGGTGCTGGCAGCCGGCGGTAAATTTTATCCCGCGAAAGATGCGCGCATGACGGCGGAGGGCTACGCGCAAAGTTATCCGCACTGGAAAAAATTTATTCCATTCATTGACCCCGCGTTCTCCTCCAGCTTCTGGCGGCGCGTGACGAAAGAAAATTTATGAAACAAGTCCTCATCATCGGCGGCACCTCGGCCATTGCCCAAGCGATTGCGCGCGAACTCGCGGCCTCCGGCGCAAAATTATTTCTGCTCGGCCGCTCGCCGGCCAAACTCGAACTCGTTGCCGCCGATTTGAAAACACGGCACGGCGCAACGGCCATCTGTGGCACGATTAATTTCGATGACTTCGCCGCGCACGCCCCGGCCATCGCGCAGGCGGCGGCGGCGCTCGGCGGGCTTGACGCTGCTTTTCTTTGCCACGGCTCGCTGGGCGACCAGCAGGCGTGCGAAAAAGATTTCGCCGTCACCGAGGCGGAGTTCCGCACCAATCTGCTGGGCGCGATGTCGTTTCTGACGCATCTGGCGAACCATTTTGAAAAGCAGAAATCCGGCAGCATCATCGCCATCTCGTCCGTGGCGGGCGATCGCGGGCGGCAGAGCAATTACATCTACGGCGCGTCGAAGGCCGGGCTGACGGCTTTCCTGCAAGGTTTGCGCAACCGGCTTTATCCGCACGGCGTGAAAGTGCTGACCGTGAAACCCGGCTTCGTGGACACGCCGATGACCGCGCATTTGAAAAAAGGATTGCTGATGGTTCCGCCGGAAAAAGTCGCCCGCGACATCGTGCGCGCTGCGGAAAAAGGCCGCTGCGTCATTTACACGCCGTGGTTCTGGCGCTGGATCATGCTGATCATCCGGCTGATTCCCGAAACAATCTTCCGCAAGTTGAAACTGTGATTGCCATGCTCGCGCTGGTGGCGTTTGTCGCGCCGCGACAAATTTTGCCAGCGAAGCTGGCACTTTGTGGCGTGGATGTTTTGTGGCGCGGGAAAATTTGAAGCCTTGCCCCGCGTTCGTTTGCCGTCGCCTGACGCTTCGCTCGGCGACGGGCTGGCTCGCAGCGCGAGCCAGCCCACCCGCCGAAATTAAATCGAAATCACGCGCCCTGGCCGATTTCACATTCCGCCAGCAGGCTGGCCTCAAGCTTGTCCACCATCGCGTCGAGCGTGTGCTGGCTGCGGACTGCCAGGCGGGCGTTGAAGGAAATTTTCTGAAACAGTTCCCCATCGGCGCATAGCTCGCGGATGGCGCGCGCGCAATCCACTGCGTCGCCCGCTTGGAAAGTCATCGCCGTCTCGCGGTTGCGGAAGAGTTCACCGCTGCCGCCGGTCGTCGTGCCGATGACATTCAGCCCGCTCGCGATGGCCTCCAGCGGCGTGATGGCAAATGGCTCGTCCCACTCCGATGGAAACACCAGCGCATCGTGCTCCGCATAAACGCGCGGCAATTCAGCGCGCGGCACGCGGCCAAGAAAATTCACGCGGCGGTTGAGGCCAAGCTGCGCGGCCTGCTCGCGCAGTTTTTTTTCGTAATCGGGATGCAGCCCGCCGCCGGCGATGGAGAGCGTGAGTTCGGAAAATTCTTTCTCCTTCGCCAGCAAGCCCAGTGCGGCGATGGCGGTGTGGACGCCCTTCTGCGGAATCATCTGGCCCGCGTAGAGGAGTTTTTTCACCGGCCAGCGTTCGCGCGGCGACGCGGTGAACTGCTCTGGCTCAATGCCCCAGTGCGCGACGACGGAATGGCGCGGCGCAAACGCGACGCCATTTTTCAACGCGGTCTGCCGGATGAAGTCGCTGCAAAAATGGCACGTCCGGTTCCGCACCACGGGCCAGCCGCGCACGAGAAAACTTTTGCCGAAAAAAAACTTTGTAGCAGCCGACGTAAGGAGGCTCAAACCTTTCCTGCGGTTTATATTTTGAGCCTCCTCACGTCGGCTGCTACGAGGATTTATTGCCCCCAGCAGCCACGCGGCGACGCACCACGAAACGAAATTGGTGTCCGACAAAAAAAACGCCGTGCGGCAGCCGTGCCAGTGCGCCGCGAACGGCAGCCACAGCGACAGCCCGGCCTGGTTCCAGAAATAAACCACGTCCGGCGAAAAAGATTTTACGGATGACACGAGCTTGGCGCACTCAACGCGTTTATCCGGCTGGGAATTATTTTCGCCGGAGTTGAATTGCAGCACCCGCTCCACTTCGGTTTCACCCGTCGGATTTTCCGTGCTGCCGTTGCGGAAGGTGCTGGTCAACACGCGCACGGTGTGGCCGCGCGCCCGGAGTTTTTCCACCACGTCACGGCAGCCCAGTTCGTAGCCGCCGATGTGCTGCGGCGGGTAGAGGTTGGTGACGACGAGGATTTTCATTTCACCGCTTCCAGTTTGGCGAGGCAGGCGCGCAAAACTTTTTCCACCGGCAACGTTTTCATGCACTTGATGTCATGCGGGCAGCCGGTGGGCCAGGCTAGGCGCGGTCGGCGGTGGTAGCAGCCCTGACATTCCACGTCGCTGACCACGAAATTTTTCCGCACGACGTCCGCGTAAAAAAACTGCGGCGCGGTCGGCCCCCAGAGCGCGACGGCCGGCGTGCGGGTGCAGGCCGCGATGTGCAGCAGTCCGGAATCAATGCCCACGAACAATTTCGCGCGGCCAATCACCGCGAAGCAGTCCTCGATACTCAACTGATCCACGAGCGACACCACGCCGGGGATTGTGTCCACGGCCACCTGCCCGAAATTCATGTAACGCCCCACGCCCAGTTGCGCGATGCTGGTGAAGCCGCGCGCGCGCAATTCGGCGACGAGTTTTGCCCACTGCTCCGACGGCCATTCCTTGATCGTCCAGCTGGGGCCGGGATGCAGGAGGATTAAATTGTCCGGCGCGAGTTTTTTTTCCGCGAGCAGCTTGGAAACTTTTTCTTCGACAGCGGGTGCGATGGAAAACTGCGGATGCGTCTCCACGACGGGCAGGCCGAACTGATGGCAGAATTCCGCGAGCATGGTTTCTTGTGCGACCATGCCGGGAGTGTCGTCGCCGTGGGCGAAATGATAGTAGCCGCCCAGAAAAATTTTATACCAGTGGCCGACCAGCCCGATGGATTCCAGCGAAGTCACGCGGTCAGTGATGCCCGCGAGGCGCGGCACGGCGGCAAAATCGGGATGGCAGTTGTAGATGAAGGTTGCGCCGGGATGCCGCTGCATCAGTTCCCGCGCCGGGCCGACGGAGCAGACGATGTCGCCCATGCCGGTGCGGCGGGAAAAAATCACGGGCCGCCTGCCGGTTTTCAAGATCACTGGCAGCACCAAGCGCAGGACGTAGCCAAGCGCAGCGGCGTGACGTGCGAGGAGACCGGGATTTTTTTTGGCGACGGACACGCGGGGATTGTGCCGGACAAAAGACGGATTTGAAATTTGAAATTTTCCGCTACGAGGTTTTCAAATCAGATAATTTTCACCGTGCCCAATCGTGGTTTTGCTTTCGACCAGCGCCAGAATTTTTTTTGCGGCTTCCGTCGGATCAGTGTTGCGCGCGGCGGACTGGATGGCTGCGCGCAGCCGCGCGTCCCATTTTTCCGTGAGCGGCGTGGGCATGAAACCGGGCGAGACGCTGAAGACGCGCACGCCGCGCGGGCCGTATTCCGCCGCGAGCGAAAGCGTCAATCCGCGCAGCGCGTGCTTGGCGGCGGCGTAGGCGGCGAAACCTTTTGGCGGGGATGCTTCGATGGCGGAAGTGAGGACGTTGACCATCGTGCCGCTGCCGCGCTTCAACATCGGGCGAATCAGATTTTGCGCGCAGAGCCATCCGCCTTTCACGGCGACTTCAAAACTGTTTTGAAAATCCGGCCAGCCAAGCTGGTGCAGCAGCGTCGGCGCGAACGGCGCGCAGGCGGCGTGAATGAGCGTGAGATTTTCCGCGTCCAAAATTTCCGCGCGCTGCCAGACCTCTGAATTTTCCAAAGTAACATCATGCTGCACCACGCTGCCGGAAATTTTTTCAGCGGCGAAGGCGGACTGCAAATGTTCCGCCGCCGTTTTGTCCGCCGCGTAAAACGCGATGACAAAATAACCGGCGCGGCCAAACGTGAGCGAAAGTTCGCGACCCAAACCTTTCGTGCCACCGGTGATGATGACGGTTTTCATGGTTCTTCGCGCAGCAGCACCTGCGCCCGTCCGCGTGCGACCACGGAATTTTGCGTGAGATTTTTGAATGTCACGTCAAGCACGATGACTTTTTTCGCATCAAGTTTTTGGGTGACTTCAGCGGCGAGTTCCAATTTGTCGCCGAGAAATGACGGTTGTAAAAATCTCAAATCCACCGCAAGCAGCAGGCTGCGGCGGCCCGGAAAAATCATGCCGACGAAATGCGAGAGAAAGCCGTTGAGCTGCGCGCCGTGCATGACGCGGCCCGCGAAGCCAGCGGTGCGCGCGTAATTTTCGTCAACGTGGACGGGGCTGAAATCGTGGAACGCTTCGAGAAACTTTTGATAAACTTCCGGGCTGGCGGTGTAGCCGTGCCCAAACTTCGCGCCGACGGCGATGTCTTCGTAGCGGTGGTCGTTGGCAGGCGGCAAGTTCATGTCACCAGCGCAGTGAGTAAAAAATTTCCTTCATTTCGGGAATCGTGTTGGCGAACAGAAACAGGCTTGCCGCAACGTAACTGAAAGTCAACCCCACGGCGATGGCGTGGACGAGGCGGTTTTCGTTGTAGGCCTTGAATTTTTCGCGCCCGAGTTTTTTCTTGAGCCAGATCGTATAGTAATGGTTCGCGACGACACCGAGTGCGTGCGCCGCGCCGAATGCGGCGTAGTTCCAGCCGACGCCGTGCCAGATGCCGACGAGCAGAAAGACGACGGTGATGGTGAGCGCGATGGCGTGGTTGGCGCGCGGCAGGCCGAATTTGCCGACGAGAAATTTGGAGAGTGGCGAAAAGACGACATCGCGCATCCACGTCGAGAGCGTGATATGCCAGCGGTTCCAGAAGTCCTTCACATTGCGGGCGGCGAAGGGATTGTTAAAATTTTCCGCGACGGGCACGCCGACGAGTCCCGCCACGCCGATGGCCATGTCGCAGAACCCAGAAAAATTACAGTAAAGAAACAGGTAATAAAAAATCACCGCCACCGGTAGATCAACCAAGTGATGCGGATGGTCGTCGAAAAAAAGTCCCTCATAGGCCAGCCGGTTACACACCGCGCCGAGAAAGAAGAATTTCGCCGCGCCCACAACACCGCGCAGCGCAGCGCGGGCGGCGGGAATCTCCGGGCGCTTTTCATCGAACGCGCGGGCAAAGTTGCTGTAAGGATTGATCGGGCCGACCGTCATCGTCGGCAGAAAAAAACAAAAGCCGAGGTAACGGCATAACGAAGGCTTGGGGACAACCCCGTTGCGGATTTCCAAAACCAGATGGCTGCTGCGGAACGCGAGATATGAGATGCCCACAAAATACGCAGCCAGCGGCAGGCCGAATTTATTTTTTAGCGCCGCGTCTGCCGCCGCCGGCAAGCCGAGCGGGGCGTAGCGGACGACGACCAGAAAAATGATCGGCGCAAAAAAGGCGAGCCACGGCTTCCCGCCGCCCGCCGTCGAAAAAAACCGGAGCATCAGAAATTGCCCGAGCACGACGGCGACGTAGGCCGCGAACATGAGGCGGAAGTGGTCGCTTTGTCCGAAAAATAAAAACGCGTAAGTCCCGCCGAGGTTGGCGGCGGCAAAAACAAAATCCTGCGCCGCGCCGCGCAAAAATTTGACCGTGCAACGGACGACGGCGATCCATACGAGCAACGCGATGAGCAAGGTCAGCGGCGGCATAGCCTAAAATCCTCCATACACGACCTTGTTCTTCACGAACTCAGCCGGCGACAGCAGCACGAGCACGACCGCCGCCAGCGCGAGCACAACGATGGCGGCGTAGACGAAAATTTTAACGAGCGTCGCGGCCTTCATAGATTTGGATTAGCGCGGGCGTGATGACGCTCGTGAAGAACGGCTGGCCGTTCTGGTTGAAATGACACCAGTCCGGCGTGTAAAAAAGTTTTGGAAAATCTTCCGCGCGGATGCCGGCGAACAATTTTTCCGGCGCGATGCCGAGCATGGGGATGTTCGTTCCCAAGACTTCCGGCCAGTTTTCGCGTTCGAGAATCACCGGGCTGTTCGTCTCGTTGGCGGAGAACGGCGGTTGTAGATGGAGATAGACAAGCTTGACGCCGTGCGCCTGCGCGAGGGCGGCGAATTTTTTTGCAAATTGAAGCTGCCATTCCGGGGTAGGCGGGCCGGCGAAATGAAATTCAGATTTGGTTTCCGGCGAATACACGCGCACCGCCGACCGTTGCGCGCCCACTTCCGGCGTGAACGGAGCGAACGGCGCGGTGGGCGAGAGCCCGCGCTCCACCGTCAATGCGCCGAGCCGACCGGCGGAATCCGGCGCGCGGTAAAAATTTTCCCAATGGTCGTTGGCGGGATTGACGAGTTCCTCGGGAAAATTTTCACGCACACGGCTCAAAAGATTTCTCGGCATTCCCAACACGGATGCAAAATAATAGCTGGCTTGAACTGGCAAAGGCATTCCGCGCAGAGCCTCCGCATTATCGGCGAAACGAAACCAGCGCGTGGCGGCAACGTGCGGCGCGGGCCAGTATTCATCGTCAAAAACGATCATCCGCACGCGGCGGTGGGCCAGCAAATCTTGCGTGATGAAATACTCGGCATCGAAACCGAGCCACGACCAGCCAAAGGTCTGAACGACAGCAGGGCGTCCAATGGCTCGGCTCAACTCGTTTTGGAAATACGGCGTGTCAATGCCCGCCCACATCCGCGACGAGCCGATGAATGCGACATCGAGTTCGTTTGTCTCCTTAAAAATCTGCCGGTGCAGATAGCTGAACGGCCCGTAACGCCAGGTCAGCGAGGAATAAATTTCCGAACGGGGCGGCAGAAGATTTTTTCCAACGAGCACTGGCGACAGCAAAGTGAACAGAAGCAGGACTGCGAAGGCTGCCGCTGATTTCGTTGACGAAAACGCCGGACGCATCACGGCTCCTGTTGGCGCTTGAGAATGAGGTCGGCAAAGTCGCCGACATTCTTGGTGTTCTCGACTTCACCGACACGGAAGCGCACGCCGAAAGATTTTTCCACCGCGACCATGAGCGAGATATGCGTGAGCGAATCCCATTCCGGCACATCCTTCGCGCTGATGGCGGGCGTGAGCACGACCGGCTCCAGAAACACGGTGTCGAAAATGGTCTGCAATTTGGCGATGACTTCAGCTTGGGGCATAGGCGCGGCGGATAATTTTTATTTTCGTCGGCAGCGGTTGAAAATTTTCCAATCGCAGTTCAAATTCGCGTTTCTCTTCCGATTCCGAGAGTGGAGTAAAACCCATTTTGCCGTAAAAATCACGAACCATTTCGTTCTTCGGCGTTGGCAGATAAATCCCTTCGAGCCGCAAGCAGTTTTTCAATTTCGCGAGCCGCGCGAGTTCGTTCAAAACCTCCTCCTCGACACCGCGCTTCAACACGCGACAGCTCATCAGCCAAGTATCAATCTTCATCGTCTCACCAACCTTTTCGCCGATGATGATGGAGATCAAACCGTGGTCACCAAAGCGGTCTTTCAAGCGCACCGAATACCCGATGAATTTTTTATCATTCATCACCGTGGTGGCTTCCGCCTCGCTGCGTCGGCGCGTGGTGAGATTGAACTGGTTGCTTTTATTGATGAGTTGCGAAAGGCGCGGCACATCCACGGGCGCGAACTCGCTGATGACCGCCTCCATTTCGAGCGAGGTCAGATACGCGCCCATGTCCGTGACGCTCGCCTCCAGATTTTTCCGCTGCGCGTCGGAGCGGTATTGCTGCGTGCGTTCAGCATCCTCCCCCGTGATGCTGCGCGGCTCGAACAATCGGCAGTCGGCGAGTTGCGCGACATAATCCGCCGGGTCAGGACCGAGCAAAATCGTCGTCACTTCGGGCACAAACTGCCGGACAATTTCAATCTCCGCTGGGTTATCGTCCACGAACACAAAGCTGTCGAGGCCAAGATTCAGTTCGGATGCCATGGCGCGGATATTCTCGGACTTCGGCTCCCAATTCGCCTTGAAACTCACAATGTCATCGAGCTTCAAAACCATGTCGGGATGTTTCTCAAACGGCTCCTGCGCCTTGGCTAAATCATTTTTGCTGCACACGGCGAGCAGCACGCCGCGCTGTTTGAGGGAGGAAATATATTTTTGGAACGACTTGAACGCCTCGCCGCGCGGTGAGGTGTCACCGAGTTCAATCCCTTCAAGTCCGTCGTCCGCGACCACGCCGCCCCAGAGAGTGTTGTCTAAATCGAGCACGAGGACTTTTTTTGGCGCGCGTTTGATTGAAAAAATTAAATGCGAAACTTCGCGCGCGAGCTCCACCAGCAGCGCGGACGAGCATGGTTGCTTGCTCTCGAACCACGCCCGTTCGTCGCGCGCAGCCAATCCACCAAGACGGTTCGCAAGAAATTCCCAGTCACAAATGTGCAGATAGGCAGGTGCGGCGAGACCCAGTTCGAGATTCACCCATTTCCGAAAATTCCAGTCCGAGCCAAGCGTGCGCGAACGGAACGCGCCGAGGTCGTGCCGCGCGGGAAGCATGAAATTGGCGGTGATTATTTCCGCGCGGTTTTTTTCATTAACTTTGCGCGCCAGTTCCAGCAATGAATCCACGACGGCCTGCGCTTCAGCTTGTTGTGATTCGCGCGGATCGGTCAGCCTGCCGGTGTATCGGCAACGGCGTTCTGCCGGCAGAAAAAAGACGATGTGCGGCGCGAACGAGTAAAGTTCGCTGCCTTCATCCATGATTTCGGAAATATAATTGTCGTAGTCGCCCTGCCACAGTTCGAGCGGCAGATTTTCCATCTCACACAGATGTTCGATGAGTTCGTGCAGCGGATACAAACTGTAGCCGCCGAGAATCGCAAGCCGGATTTTTTCCTTTGGCGGCGCGGGCGAAGGAAGTTTTCGCGCGTGCGCTTTTTTGCGGAGCGAGGAAAGCAAAAACATTTCCTCGAAATCCCGTGCCGACCGCGTCGCAGTTTGTAGCAATTTCCAAAACTGTGGCTGGCAATCCAGCAGCAGCTTTTTCAGCTCGGTGATCTTATTCTGATGTTGATTGAACATTTTTCCGTCCGTCCGTTTATCAATACGTTAGCGAGACGTCAACGGGTTAACAAGTTGATGCGCGACCATTTTGAACATCTTTCCGCATTGAATTGCCAATATGTTTTGCGCCAGACTGCGGCCAATGTTTTCGCGTGTGCTCAAGCGCTGGGAAGTTTCCGCCAGCACCGGCAGCCATTTCGAGGTGCTGGACGGCTTGCGCGGCGCGGCGATCCTGCTGGTGGTGTCTTACCACGCACTTTACACGAACCCGGAACACGGGGTGCTTGCGCGGCTGGCGGGCTATGTCTTCACAGCGGGCTGGATGGGGGTGCCGGTTTTTTTTGTGCTGTCGGGTTTTCTGATTTCGTATCCATTTTTTTTGAAACGGGAAAAAAATCCGCAGTTCTGGCATCAGCGCGGCTATGCGCGGCGGCGCATCGCCAAAATCCTGCCGCCATTTTATCTCTCCATTGTTTTGTTCCTCGGCTTCTACTGGATGCAGTTTCACGATGCGGCCTATTTTGAATCGGCATGGAAGTGGGCGACGGGGCTGGCGAACTTCGTGCAGATTCCGGTGCCGTTCAATCTGTCTTACTGGAGCCTGATTGTGGAATCGCATTTTTATATTCTGCTGCCGCTGCTGTTCTGGCTCACGCGCGGGCGGACGGTGCGGATGACGGCGGTGGTTTTGTTTTTGATTTTATTCATCGTGCCGCTGGTGGCGCGGCAGTTCACCTGGCCGACCGGGGTTTGGGTTTCGCCAGATTACGCCGATCCGTTGGGGCGGCAGTTGAGCCTGGCACTGGGGCGGTTCCCCTGCCAGTTGGACTACTTTGCGTGGGGCGTGGCGTTCGCGGGTGGGTATGTGGCGCTGGGCGCAGCGCGGGAAAAGCTCGGCGCGCTGGGCTGGTTGGGTTACGCGGGGGTGGCACTCATGGTGGTCACGTTGGTGGTGTGGGGATTTTGGGTGAGCCGGTTTGGCATCCGTGCGCATCCCACTCGCTGGAGCGTGGAGGCGGGGCATTTTTTGCCAGCCGTGGCGGCGACGCTGCTGCTGTTCTTTGTTTTCAACCCAACCAGCGCGGGCGCGCGGTTTTTCAGCCAGGGCTGGCTGCGATTCACGGGCATCATTAGCTTTGAATGGTTTTTATTTCACGGCCCCATCGTGCAATGGTTCCATCAAAACAACGGCCCGACGCATGGCAGCGTGCTGGCGTATGCGTGGCGGACGGTGGTGCCGCTGGCGGTGACGTTTGTTTTTTCCGCGCTGGTGTATCGGTATTTTTCATTGCCCATCTTAAACCGGGTGCGGGAAAGCTTGAAGAAGGGCTGAAAGGTGAGACCTGAAACCTGAAAAATTCCCGCGCGCCAGTTTCGGGTTTCAAGTTGCGGCGGGGGGCGGAGATGGCGTATTTTCGGGGAGTTAAAATTCTGACGTTCCCAACATGACCAATCCGGCCCAAGCCATCCGCTCGCTGATCACTTATGCGATCTGCATTCCGCTGGCCATTTTGATGGGCTACATCATGACGGAGGTTGGCGACCGGCCGGACTATTCCAACCTGTTTGTCGTTGGTGTGGTCATTGCGCTATTGCTTTCGCCGATTTTGATCAAGTGGCATTACCCCATCCTGATTTTTTGTTTGGGCCTCCCGGCTTATTGTTTCTTCCTGCCGGGCAATCCGCCCATCATGCAAGCGCTGGTGTTGTTGAGCTTGGGCATTGCGATCCTTGACCGCACGCTGAACAGCGACAAGCGTTTTGTCTCCCCGGCGGTGATGACGTGGCCGCTGCTGTTCACGATCACCATGGTCTATGCCACGGCGGAGATGACCGGCGGTATCGGTCTCAAAGCGATGGGCGGTGACACGGCGGGGGGTAAAAAATACATTGCCATCTTCATCGGCTGCGCCGCTTTTTTTGCCCTGACCAGCCGTTACATTCCCAAGGAAAAGCGCAACCTATACATTGCGCTGTATTTCCTTTCCGGTGCTTTCACCGTTTTCAGCGATATGTTCCCGATATTGCCCGCCCCGTTGAACTACATCAACCTGCTGATCCCGCCGACGGAAGGCAGTGAAAATGGCCTCACTATTGGCATTTCACGTCTATCCGGTTTGTCATCTGCCGCCGGCGTGTTGGCTAATTTTATGATTGCCAAATACGGGCTGCGCGGGATTTTCCGAGGCGACAAACCGCAGCGCTTCCTAGTGTTTTTTTTCCTGCTGTCGCTGACGATGCTGGGCGGCTTCCGCAGCGTCTTGATCGCGTATCTGATGATTGGGACGCAGCTCTTTTTTCTGGAAGGGCTGCACCGCACCCGTCTTCTGCTGGTGTTTGTTTTGGGCGCGGTTCTGGCCGCCGGGGTGCTGGTTCCGTTTGCGAACAAGTTGCCTTTCACCGTTCAACGCACTCTTTCGGTCGTTCCTTTCTTGAAGCTGGATTCGGCGGCGGTCTTGGAGGCTGAAGGCAGCACTTTGTGGCGCCATCAAATCTGGGATGATCTCTGGCCTAAGGTTCCAAGCTATCTGTTGCTTGGCAAGGGCTACGCCCTTTCCAAGGAAGACTTTCAGATGATGGGCGACGGCGTTTTTGTCAACAGAGCACTTTTGGACAATAGCCAGAACTCGTTGGCGATTTCCGGCGACTACCACAACGGCCCGCTTTCCACGTTAATGCCATTTGGCATTTGGGGAGCCATCAGCTTTATCTGGCTGTCCTTGGCAGGGATGTTTGTCCTGTATCGTAATTTCAAATACGGCGATGCTGAAATCCGCCCAGTCAATGCGTTCCTGTTCGTCGTCATTATCGGGCACTTCATCGGCTATTTTTTCATCTTCGGTGCCTATTCCAGTGTTGTCGGAGAAATTGCCAAGCTGACCGGCTTGAGCATCGCATTGAACTGGGGCGTCTGTCGGCCCGCCGCAAAGACCATCGTCACCCAGCGCATCAAACCCCTGCTGCGTCCCCGGCCGGCGGCGTTGAAACCCGTGTGAAACCCCGCCTGCTCGTGCTCGAACTGTGGGGGCTGGGTGACCTCGTCATCGCCACACCGTTCTTGCGCGCCGCCGCCCAAAAATTTTCCGTCACCCTCCTCGCCCAGCCCTTTGCGCTCGAACTACGCCCGCGCTTCTGGCCGGAAGTCGAAGTGATTCCCTTCACCGCGCCGTGGACCGCGTTCACGTTTCAGGAGAAATACCGGCTCTGGCGCTGGCCGTGGCGGGAGTTATCGCAACTGCGCCGGCAACTGGTCGCCGCGCAATTCGACTACGGCATCTCCGCGCGCTGGGATCCGCGCAATCATCTGCTCCTGAAAATTTCCGGCGCCCGCGAACGGATCGGCTTCGCGCGTTTGAAAAGCCAGCGCTACCTCACCCAGTCGCTCGTCCGTCCGCCGCCCCTCGCGCACAGCTTTGAATCTTGGCGCGTGGCCGGGGCCGCCCTCGGGCTGGAACTGCCCCCGCGCGCCAAAATTTTTTCCAGCCCGGAAAAACTTCCGCGTGGGCTGCTCATCCACTCCGGCGCGCGTTTGCCGCTGCGCGTCTGGCCGCTGGAAAAATTTCTGGAGATCGCCCGCCGCCTGCGGCAGAAAAATTTCACCGTGCAAATCGCCTGCGACCCCGACCAGTTGGCCTGGTGGCAAAGCCGGGGGGAAAATGTCAGCGCGCCCCGCTCCGTTCCCGAGTTGTTCGCGGTCATTGACCAAGCGGGTGCATTCCTCGGCAACGATTCCGGCCCCGGCCACCTCGCCGCCGCGTGCGGCCGCCCCACCTTCACGCTGTTCGGCCCGCAACTTCACGAATGGTTCACCCCGCTGCATCCCGCCTCGGAAGTTTTGGAAGGACGCGGCTGCCCTTACAAACCCTGCTCGGATTACTGCCGTTTCCCCGAGCCGTTCTGTTTGCGCGATGTGACCGTGGACGAGGCTTGGGCGCGCGTGGAGCCATTTGCCGCCAAGCACCTGGCCCAAACTTCCGCGTCCGTTGGCTGACGCAATTTGCTGTTGCGGGAAACTGGCGCGGTTTGGATAATCTAGCCGCATGCGCAATCTGCTTCTCAAATGCAGCCGAGCCGTCCTGGGCTGGCCGCCCCGCCCCGCGACCTTTCTCGAAAAGCAAAACCTCATCTCTCGCATGGGGCGCGAGCATGGCGCAAAAACCTTCGTCGAGACCGGCACGTTTCTGGGCGAGATGATTGACGCGCAACGCGGGCAGTTTGAAAAACTCATCAGCATCGAGCTGGCCGAGGAGCTGTTTCAAGCCGCGCGCAAAAAATACGCCGCCGACCCCGCCGTGGAACTTGTGCAAGGCGACAGCGGCGTGAAGCTGCGCGAGGTCGCCGCGCGCCTGTCCGGCCCGGCGCTGTTCTGGCTGGACGCCCATTATTCACGCGGCAAAACGGCGGGTGGCGCGGCCGACGCGCCGATCATCAAGGAGCTTTCCGGCATCGCTCCGCGCCAGCAGCCGCGCGATCTGATTTTGATTGATGACGCGCGGCTCTTCGGCCTGAAATCGGATTATCCCAAGCTCGCGGTCATCCAAAAATTTGCCGCGCAACACTGGCCGCAGCACACTTTCGTCGTGGACACGGACATCATCTGCATCCTGCCGCCGCGCTGAAATTTTTCCACACCATGAAACATTTTCTCCGCAAAGTGCGCGTCGCGCTGACACCGCGCGAATGGCTGCTCCCGGCACGGCTCGCGAACGGCGCAGTCGTCCATGGGCGCAACCGAGCGGGCTACGGCGGACGCGGCGTTTATATTTTTCGCGATGACTTGGAACCGGAGTTCGCACATCTGGAAAAATTTCTCGTGACCGGCGGCGTCTTCGTGGACATCGGCGGTAACACGGGAATTTACACGATTAAGGCCGCGCAATTTTTCCGCAACCACGGCGGCGGCACGGTTGTTACCTTCGAGCCGCTGCCGGAGATGCTCTCCATCCTCGAAAAAAACCTGGCGGCGAACGGCTTTGAAAACGTGCGCCTCCGCAGTTTTTGTCTCGGCGAAAAACCGGGCGCGGCGGAGTTTTGGATTAATTTCAACCGCCCCGCGTCGTCCAGCCTCGTCGGCCGCGATCCCGGTGCCACCCGTATTTCCACGATGGTTTTTCGGTTCGACGACGTTTTCCCGCTCGAAAAACTGGACCGGCTTGATTACGTCAAAATGGATGTCGAGGGTGCGGAGGCGCAGGTGCTGGCGGGCGCGCGCGCGACCCTGGAAAAATTCCGCCCCATCGTCCAGCTCGAAACTGGCCACGAGGATGCCGCCCTGAAACTGCCGCGCTACACCGAATGGCAGTCGCCCGGCGGTCCGAACAAAGTCTGCATCCCCAACGAGAGCGACAAAAACGAAACCGCCCGGCAGCTCGGCTGGCAGCAGTTGAAGTGAACTTTTTTCGCGCATGAAAATCCTGTTCTGCTGCAACCTGCCGTTCGCCCTCGCCCACGGCGGGCAGGCCACCCAGATTGAACGCACCATGGCGGCGCTCACGGAAATCGGCGTCGCCAACGAACCGTTGCGCTGGTGGGACGAACATCAGACCGGCGACCTCATCCACTACGTCGGCCTCATGCCCGTGGATCAAATCCAGTTCGCGCAGCAGAAAAAAATCAAGGTCGTCCTCGCCAACCTCCTCACCGCGCAAGGCTCGCAGACGCCATGGCAACGCGGCGCGCGCCGCGCCTTCCGCTGGGGCGTCGAACACTTCGCGCCGCGCACCGTCGCCCGCGCCTTTGGTTGGGAAAATTACCGGCTCGCCGACGCCTGCTTCGCCCTCACGCCGTGGGAAAAACATCTCATGGCCTACAAATTTGGCGCCGCGCCGGAAAAAATTTTTGTCATCCCCAACGGCGTCGAAGCACCGTTCTTCCAATCGCCCAAAGTCCCGCGCGGCGAATGGCTCGTCTGCACCGCCACCATCACCGAGCGCAAACGCGTGCTCGAACTCGCCGAGGCCGCCGTCGCCGCGCAGACCCCCGTGTGGATTCTCGGCAAGGCCTACGCGGAGAACGACGCCTACGCGCACAAATTTTTCTCGCTCGCCAAACAAAATCCCAAATTCATCCGCTACGAAGGCGGCGTGAATGACCGCGTGGAGCTGGCAAAAATTTACCGCGCCGCGCGCGGCTTCGTGCTGTTGAGCGCGATGGAAAGCTTGAGCCTCTCCGCGCTCGAAGCTGCCGCCTGCGAATGTCCGCTGCTCTTGAGCGACCTGCCGTGGGCGCGCGGATCATTCGATGTCGGCACGCAATTCTGTCCGATCACCAATTCCGTGGCCACGACCGCCGCCGCGCTGAAAAAATTTTACGCCGCCGCCCCGCAACTGCCGCCGCCCCCCCGGCCCGCGACCTGGACCGACGTGGCGCGGCAGTTCAAAGCTAATTACGAAAAAGTATTGGCCGCGTAGTGGCACAGGCATCTTGCCTGTGAGTTTCGCGCCCACAGCCAAATTTTTTTGCGCCACAGGAACACACA
>JAYVQV010000312.1:0-6942 GCA_043776855.1 Limisphaerales bacterium
CGCTAGTCAAGGCAACTCGCGGACGAGCCGTCCGCGCTCCGTTCACCTTGCCCGCTGCGTCAACGCCATCTTGCCGATGCCGGTCAACACATCCCACGCCGGTCCTGGAAATTTGTGCATCTGCACCATCACGTCCTCGAAGGCTTTCAGGAAATAATCCGCGTCCTCTTGCGTAAGGATCAGCGGCGGGAGCAGCTTCACCACGTCCACATTGTGACCAGCGACCTGTGTGATGATGTGATGCTTGTCGAGCAACGGAATCACGCACGCCTGCGGAAACAAACTCTTGTCGAGCGTATGGCACGTCGTCCACGCGATCTTGAGCGAGATGGATTTCGGCGAACCGAATTCAATGCCCACCATCAAGCCGCGCCAGCGGACCTCCTTCATGAATTCAAAACGCGGAATCATCGCCGTCAAACCTTGGCCGAGGTAGTCGCCCATCTTCGCGGCATTGGCGACGAGATTTTCGCGATCCAAAACATCAAGTGACGCAAGACCCGCCGCCATCGCAAAACCGCCTTGGCTGAATGTTGAACTGTGAACCACCGAGCGCGACATCGAGGAAAAAACTTTTTCGTGAATCCACTTCTTGCACAGCACGGCGGCGACCGGCACAAAGCCCGCCGAAAGCGTCTTCGCCAGAATCACGATGTCAGGATCAACCGCACCGTCGTGTTCGATGGCAAGAAATTTTCCCGTGCGCCCCATGCCCGACTGCACTTCATCGTCAATGAAGAGCGCGTTATGTTTGCGACAGAGTTGTTGCGCTGCGAGCAAGTAGCCGGGCGACGGAATGTTCACGCCCTTGCCCTGCACCGGTTCGACGATGAAACCAGCGACATCGCCCTTCTTCAATTCCGCTTCGAGGGCAGCCAAGTCGTTGAACGGAATCGCGCGGCAGTCGGGCAGGAACGGCCCAAAACCTTCGCGGAAACTTTCATCGCCATTCACCGAGAGCGCGCCGGTGCTCAAGCCGTGGAAAGATTTTTTGCAATGGATGATTGCCGGTTTGCGCGTGGCGCACTTGGCGTATTTGATCGCCGTCTCCACGCCTTCCGCGCCGGAGTTGCAAAAGAAAACCATGTCGAGTTGGTTCGGCATCCGCTTCTTCAACTCGGCGGCGAGCAGGCCGGAGAGGAGCGGCGCTTCCATCTTCACGAGACTCGGATAATTGCCGTCGAGAAATTCTTTGAGGACGCGACGCACCTCCGGGTGATTGCGTCCCAGACCAAACACGCCGTAGCCGCTCAACAAATCCAAGTAGCGGTCGCCCTTCACATCCCACAGATACGGCCCCTCGGCGCGCGTGTAGCAGCGGTCAAAGCCGATGGTCTTGAGCGTTTTGACGTTCGCGGGATTGATGTGCTCCGCGTGCAGCTCGTAATTTTTCCCGGCGTGCTGTTTGCAAAGCGCGGCGATGTCCAGCGGCGGACGGGCGGCGGTATTCAAATTATTTTCAGACGACATGACGCGACATTTTACCGCAACCGCGACGGAATCAAGAAACTTTCCTGCCGCAAAATCTCCCCGGACATTTTAATCCTTCACCTGTTTGCGAAACTTCGCGACCACGGCGGTCAAAATCAATGCCGCACCCAGCGTGCAGACAATCGTCGCGCCCGTTGGCAGGTCGGATTTGAAAGCGATATAAAGCCCGGCCACGCTCGCAACCGTCGCCACCAGCCAGCCGATGAGCAGCAACGCAGCCAGCCGTCCAACCAGAAAATTCGCACACACCGCTGGAATGATGAGATACGAAAACACCAGCAGCACGCCGCCGATTTGCAGAAAGCTCGTCACCACCACGCCGAAGAGCGCGTAAAATAAAAAATCCCACCAACGCATCGCCATGCCCTCGGCCTCGGCGCGCTCCGGTTCAAACGAGAGCTTGAGAAATTGTTTTCGAAAAACGAAATGCACCGCGCCAATGAGCAGGAAGATTCCAAACGTGCCGAGCACTTCCTTCGGTGACACCAGCAGCACGTCGCCGATGAGCGTGCGGCGCAATTCTTCATTGCCCTCCGCGCTGCGGCTCAACAATAAAATTCCCGCCGCCGCCGACACCACATAGACAATACCGATGAGCGCCTCCTGCGGCACGCGATGATGTTTGCTGTTCCGCGTCAGCGCAAAAATCGCCGCACCGACCAGCGTGAAACCAAGCGACCAAAAATAGGTGTGCCACTCGCGTCCTTCGTGGCCGAGCATGATGCACAGGCTCGTGCCGAGCGCCGCCACCTGCGCGAGCGCGAGGTCAACAAAGATGACCTCGCGCCGCACGATGTGCAGACCGAGATAGACCAACATTCCCGGCAGCAACAGGCACGCGATCAGCGGCCACTTCATCACGAGCAACATTTCAGTCATAAATAATAGTTCAGAACGATTGCACCTCACCCCGGCCCTCTCCCCATTGCTCCGCCGACTCCGCAACGCGGAGAGGGAGAAACGCTCGCCGCGTCTTGGCAAATCCGACGCTGGCTTCAGCTCGTTGGCGCTCAAATTTTAAGAACGCATCCAACGGCTGTTCCCTCTCCCGGGGGAGAGGGTCAGGGTGAGGGTGGATAACCCACCAATATTAGATTTCACTTTTTTCCCAAAGCGGCAGCAATCGAGTTCACAAGATAATCCTCCAGTTGGATGTAGCCGCCCTCCGTGCCTTTGATGCCGCCGGGGAATTGCGTCACCGCCAACACCGTCGCGCCCGTGTTGCGCGCCACGGTCTCGGCAGTTTTACGATTCAGATACGGGTCAACGATGATGACGTGCGCGTTCTCGGTTTTCATTTTTGAAATGACTTCCGCGAGATGCGCTGGCGTTGGCGGAATGCCGGGCTTCGGTTCGAGGAACAAATCAATCTTCAAATCGAAACGGTTCGCGAAGTAGAGCCATGAATTATGATACGCCACGACTGGCGCGCCCTTGAACGGCGCAAGCGTTGTCTTCCATTCGACCAGCTTTGCATCAATCGCGTCATCAAACTTCTTCAGGTTGGCCTGAAAAAAATCTGCGTCCGGCGCGTCGCTTAATGCCAACGCCGCCGCGATGTTCTGCGCGACAATCTTCGCGTTGACCGGATCAACAACGTAATGCGGATTGCCCGACGCGTGGATGTCACCCTTCGAGCGGTCGAGCGTCGCCGGCACTTCGAGCAGTTGCACGCCCGCCGAACAGTTCACATGACCTGGCGCACCGGCGGCGAGCTTCGTGTTGCGCGACTGGTCGAGCAGCGCGGGCAGCCAGCCGATCTCCAATTCCGCGCCGCCCTCGATGAGCACATCCGCGCGGTTGAGCTTCACGATGAAGCTGGGCTTGGCGTCCACGAAGTGCGGATCTTCCGTGGCCTTCGCCAGCGTGGTGAGTTCGATTTTATCGCCGCCGATTTCCCGCGCGATGGACGCGAGGTCCGGCGTGGTGGCAACGACGTTTAGTTTTGCATGAGCCGTCGCCGCGAACAGCGCCGCGAAGAGCATTGGAAAAATTGTTTTCATAATCTGTGTTTCATTTGTGTGAATCTGTGGCTAAAAATTTTGGTTAAAATTTATGCGCCCCATGCGCGCCGAGGAGAAATTCCAGTTGCAACCAGATGGAATGGGCGTCGCCAAACAGCGCGCCGTGGTCGTAGTTGTATTGCAAACGAATCTTGGAAAATTCGCTCGGATAAAATGTGATTCCCGGCGAGACACGCTCACGTTCGCCACGAAAAACATCCTCCGCATCAAACGCGCCGTGATTGCCATTGGCGTATTCGCCGCGCAAACCCGCGACCCAACGCGGCTTGAAGCCCCACAGGATTTGCGAGTAGCCGCCCCAGTCTTGCAACGTCTCCGCCGGCAGCGCCGCGCCCAAATCCGCGCCCGCCTCGTAGCGTTCGTAGAGAACTTCCGTCTGCCATGAGACGAATGGAAAACCCGCGTCGGCGTTGGAAGGTTTCCATTTCCAATAAACATCCGCGCCGTAAATCTGCGTGGCGTTTCCGCCGCCGGTATCGTTCGGGCCGAACGCGGCGGAAGCGCCCAGCACGAGCGTCTGTTCATCGGTCAGCTCAAACGAGGAAGCCAGTCGCGGAACAAAAAGTAAATCGCCCGCGCCGCGTATGCCGCGATTGGTCGTCTCGCGTCCGTGAAAACGATTCACGCCGAGCGCGTCCGGCTCACCTTGATTGCGGAAGCTGTGCGACGTTCCGCCCTGGCCATCGAACACACCGAGCGTCAGTTCCGTGAAGAACGGCACCGGCACGAGCCACGAACCTTGCGCGCCGATGCTGCGCAATCCGTCCGGCCCAAACGCGCGCCCGATGATGATGGGCTGATCTACGAACGCCCATTGATGCGGGTGCTGTGGATTGACGCGCCCGAAGTTCGCGAAAAATTGTCCGGCCTTCACCTGCAAATTCGCGGGCAGCGCGGTGGAGAGCAGATAAGCCTCTTCGAGTTCGATGCTCGTCTGATTGTCGTTGTCCAGCTTCAGCACGATGTTCGCGAAGCCTTTGAAGTAAGGGTCCACCGCGCCATCGAGCGAAATTTCCGCGTTGCGAAGTGAAAAGCCGTTCTTGCTCGGGTCGTGATCGCCGAGATTGATGAACTGCGAAGGGTCACGCTGCGAAGAACCGCCCGCCGCCATGAGCGTGTCAAAACTCATGTTCATGTAGCTCGAACCGGCACGCGCCACGGTGATGGGCTGCGCTGGCGTCCATCCTGTCCGCGCAGGCATCGGGGGCATTTCGTCGGCGATGTTGTTGGCGGTGGTGGGCGGATTCGCGGGCGCGGCGGCGACTTGCTTTTTCAACGCATCAATCTGCGCCTGCTGTGCGACGAACGTCTGCTCAAATTTCTCGCGCAACTCCCGGTTTTGTTTCTCGAAGCGATCCTGCATCTGCTGCAACTGCACCGACAAATTTGTCTCCCCGTCTGCGCTACGCTTCGACGCGGTCGCAGACTGCGCCTGGGCGATGATTGCGCTCAAGCAAAGGGCGGAAGACACGCCCATTAAAGTTTTCAGTTTCATATTATTTCTCCAATCCAAGCGCCACGCATCAGCGTGAACGCAATTTTTCCAAACGGAATTTACCAACAGAAAATCAGCCAGCCGAAGCTGGCTGCGAATCAAGCGAGGGGAGAAACGAAAACGGGCGGGGCGCGGCCGGCGGGAAGATTTTCAATGGCCGGAGCGAAAACGGAAAAAACATACTGCGCGGTGGACTCGATTAAAATTGTTGGAACGGCGGCGGAAACTTCAACCGTGGCCGAGTCCACCTGGCCGTGTGCGAACAAGGTGACCGCGCATTGATGCTGGGCGGATTTGCTGTCTTGGTGGAACTGCCCGTGCAGCGAGGGACAGACCGCCAGCGCGTCCAGCAGCAAGACAAGCGCGACCAGCATTGAGGCGATGAACGTCTTGCTGCGCAGCTTAAATTGTTCGGTAGCGAACTGCATCGGCGTTGTTTTTAGCAAAGCTTGTGCCGGATGCAAGCAGGATTTGATTTTTGGTTCAGACGCCAACCAAGGCCGCGCCGAATACTCCGGCGGAATCGCCGAGCTGATGTTTGACGATGGGCGTTTCCAATTCGTCCGTGAAAACATATTTCCGCACCGCCGCGACGCCTTCCGTGTAGACGGCCTTGAAGTTGGAGACGCCGCCGCCGAGGACGACGATGTCGGGATCGAGGATGTCAATCAAGTTGGCGATGGCGCGACCGAAGCGGTCGAAAAATTCCTGCATAAATTCTACGGCCTGCGGTTCGCCGGCAAAATACGCCGCCTCCACTTCCTTGAGCGGTTTGCGCACGCCGAATTTTTCCGCGTAGCGATTTTCCAAACCGCCACCGCTGATGAAAGTTTCCGTGCAGCCCCTCTGTCCGCAGTAGCAAAGCGGGCCGTTCGGCTCAATGCTCATGTGCCCCCACTCGCCCGCGATGGCCTGCGGGCCGGTGATAACTTCGCCTTTGTGAACGATGCCACCACCGCAACCCGTGCCGATGATGACGCCGAAAACGAGCTTCTTTCCCCTGCCCGCTCCGAGCAGCGCCTCGGCCAGCGCGAAACAGTTCGCGTCGTTCTGGATTTCAATTTTGCGGCCGAGAATTTTTTCCAAGTCGGCTTTCACCGGCTGGCCGTTCATGCAGACGGTGTTGGAATTTTTCAGGAGGCCGGTGCGCGGGGAAATCGCGCCGGGCGTGCCGATGCCGAACGTCGTTGGCTGGCCGGGCACAGCGGCAGCCAGTTCGTCGTGGAGGGATTTTATTTTTTCAAGGATGGGCCGGTAGCCGCGTTCGCGTTCCGTGGGGATGCGTTGGCGAATGACTTCCTTGCCACTGGCGTCCAGAACCACGCCTTCGATTTTTGTGCCACCCAGATCAATGCCGATGCGATACATAATTGAACGGCGAAAGCATGAAGACCGGACCGGAAAAAAACAAGCCGTTCATTGCTTGCGTGGTGTCCTGATTTTGCTTCGGAGCGCGGGCTTCAGCCCGCTTCAACGTCCACATTTCAAGCCACGCTGAAGCGGCATAAATGCCGCGCCCCATAAATCAGGACATTGCCATTTCTTGCGCGAACCAACCAGCCGCCGTGCCACCCCGTCCAACAAATCATGGCGCCAGCTTGAGCCGGTAGAAGCGCACGGGGTTGTTCGTCACGCCAAAATCGGTGAACTGCCAGGTGCCGGTGATGCCGAGCGTGTTCGTGGCGACCGGCGACCAGGCGCCGGAAATCAAATCGTCCGCCGCTTCCAAAATATAAGTCGCGCCATAACTGCCGGTGAGTTTCAGCGTCACGCCGGGCGGCTGGCTGGCAACGCTGGCAATGTTCGGCGTGGAATTCGTCTGCGGCACGACGGCGATGCTCACGGTTTGAAAATTGGTTCCGCCAAATCCATCGCGCACCGTGAGGACGAACTGGTCGTCAACGTAGTTGGAATTTGAGTAGAACAACGTTG
>JAYVQV010000313.1:0-6940 GCA_043776855.1 Limisphaerales bacterium
GCGCTCGTCGAACACGGCGGCAGCCCCATCGGCAACAGCCGCGTGAAGCTAACCAACGTGAAAGATTGCGTGAAGCGCGGGCTGGTCAAAGAAGGTCAAGACCCACAGAAAGTCGCGGCGGATCAACTCATCAAAGACGGCGTGCAAATTCTCCACACCATCGGCGGCGATGACACGAACACCGCTGCCGCTGAGCTCGCAAAATTTCTTAAGAAAAATAATTATAATCTCACCGTCGTCGGCATGCCCAAGACGATTGATAACGACGTGATTCCCATCCGCCAAAGTCTCGGCGCGTGGACGGCGGCGGAAGAAGGCGCGCGTTACTTCGCCAACGTCGTCGCCGAGCACAACGCGAATCCGCGCATGCTCATCATCCACGAAGTCATGGGCCGCAACTGCGGTTGGCTCACCGCCGCGACCGCGCTGGACTACCGGAAGCTGAACGAAGAAATGCCGTTCCTGCCAGAGCTTGGCTTGAGCAGCGAACGGCGCGATGTCCACGGCATTTACATTCCCGAGATGGCGCTCGACATCAAGGCCGAGGCCGCGCGGTTGCGCAAGATCATGGACAAGCATGACTGCGTGAACCTGTTCATCTCCGAAGGCGCGTGCGTGGCGGACATCGTCAAGCAGATCGAAGCCAAGGGCGAAGAAGTGCCGCGCGATGCGTTCGGCCACGTCCGTTTGGACAAAGTGAATGTCGGCTCGTGGTTCTCAAAACAATTTGCGGAATTGCTGGGCGCGGAAAAAACGCTCGTGCAAAAGAGCGGTTACTTCAGCCGCGCCGCCGCTGCGAATGCCGCCGACCGCCAACTCATCCGCCGCTGCGCCATCAAGGCCGTGCAATGCGCCTTCGCCGGCAAAGGCGGCGTGGTGGGCGAAGACGAAGAACGCGGCAATCAACTCCGCGCGATTGAATTCGAGCGCATCAAGGGCGGCAAGCCGTTCAACATCAAAACCAAGTGGTTCGGGCAGTTGCTCAAAGCCATCGGCCAGCCGATGGGCAGGGCCGTGGAAGTGCAGCACTGATTCCCAGTTCAGTATTTTAACGGGGGGCGAAGTTGCCGCGCGGCGCTTCCCTCCCGTTTTTGTTTTCGTGGAAAATTCAGCGTGTTGGCAGAATAGTTCAGCGCTTTCTAAATGGATACAGCAGTTGCCCCGCGAGACTTTTTGGATGAGCAGTTTTTTCCTGCGCCGAAAGCCCCACGGTTTCTGGTTTGGCATCCAGCGGCATATAAAAAGTCCCGAACGCCAGGTCGAGGCAGGAGAACATGGCGGCAAAATTTTTATCCTGCGCCACCGGCAAATCGGAGTGATGCCAGCGATGAAAAACCGGGCTGACAAAAACGTAGCGCAGCGGGCCGAACGTCCAGCGCAGGTTGGAGTGGATGAAAAGATTGTAGAACCCGATCAGTAAACCGGCCGCTGAAAGCACCGCCGGATCCAAACCCAGCATCATGCCACCGACGAAGATCAGGGTTTCCCCGGTGGATTCGATGATGTTTTCCGCCGGATGAAAACGCACGGCCGAGAGCCAGTTCACTTCTTCCGAACTATGGTGAATGGAATGGAACGCCCAGACGGGGCGCGTATGAAAAATGCGATGGCGGAGGTAAATCAGGCAGTCGCGGGCGAACAGCAGCGCCAGCAGTTGTCCCGCGAACCACAGCGGCGAAATGTGCGGGTCGTGGGCCGGGTTTTTGATTTGCAGGGCGAGCCAGCCGAACACGATGGAGAAGATGAAATAGATGAACGGCGGATACAGCATGGAGAGCAGCGCGTATTGCAGGTCCAGCAGCGTGGCGCGCAGCGGCTTTGTGGCGGGGCGAAGCGAGAACATCCGTTCCATCACGGAAAAGAGGATGAAGCCGACGGCGATGGCGATGCTGCCTTGGATGACCGAGTCAACGCACTGGTTCAGGATGGAAATTATTTGAGTCAACTCGATTGCGGGCGAGTCTAGGCGGCTTCCGGCGCAAATCAAGCGCGGCCAATTCGCCGGGCCGCCAGCTTCAGCGTCCGCCGGAGCGTTTCAAATCATTCAAGTGTGGTATTTCCTATTACCCCGCGCCCTGCTACGCTGGACGACTAAATTTTCATGCTCACTGTTGCTGGACTCTCTAAATCATTTGGCGGACGCGAACTGTTTGACGATGTTTCGTTGAACATCATGGCGGGCGACCGCATCGCCATCACCGGGCCGAACGGCGCGGGCAAATCCACGCTCATCAAAATCATTCTCGGCAAAGAGGAGCCGGATGGCGGCAGCGTCAGTTTTATTCGCGGCACGCGCGTGGGTTATCTGCCGCAGGAAAGCGAGCCGGCGGGCAACGAAACCGTTTTGGAAATCGCCGTGCCGCACGAGCATGAACACGACGGCCAGTTCGTCGCGAAGGCGAAACAGATTCTCGACCGCCTCGGTTTCAAGCTGACGGATTACGACCGGCCCGCGCGCGAAATGTCCGGCGGCTGGATCATGCGCGCGCACCTCGCGCGGCTGCTCGCGGAGGAGCCGGAATTGCTGATGCTCGACGAGCCGACGAACCATCTCGATCTCGAAACGCTCATCTGGTTTCAGGATTATCTGAAATATTACCCCGGCGCGATCCTGATGATTTCGCACGACCGCGAATTTCTGAACAACCTCTGCACGCACATCGCCGAGTTGCGTTCGTCAAAAATCCAGCGCTACACGGGCAACTATGACAGCTATGTAGAACAGCGCGCGGCGAATGAATTAATTTTGATCGCCACCGCCAAGGCGCAGCAGCGGGACATTGACCGGCTGCAATTGTTCGCCGACCGCTTCGGTGCGAAGGCGAGCAAAGCCTCGCAAGCGCAAAGCAAGCGCAAGCAAATCGAACGCATCAAAGAGAACATGGTGCAAGTGCCGGACGGCCCGGAATCCACGATGGGTTTTACGTTTCCGCAGCCGCAACGCAGCGGCCAGCGCGTCATCACGCTGGAGAAAATTAAGTTTGGCTACGAAGTGAAACCAACCGGTAGCGAAGCGCTGACAGGAATCCAGAGCGACGGGCCGGCTGACCAGCAGGTCAGCCCTACCATCAACTGGATTTACGACGGCATTGATTTGGAAGTGGAGCGCGACCAGCGCATCGTGCTCGTCGGCCCGAATGGCGCGGGGAAATCCACGTTGCTGAAACTCCTCGCGCAAGTTCTCACACCGCAATCCGGCGAACACAAGCTCGGCCACAACGCGAAGTTCGGCTATTTCGCGCAGCATCGCGCGGCGATGTTGAATCCGAAGCAGACCGTTTTTGAAACCGCGCTCGACACGCCGCAACGCATCACCGAGCAGGCCATCCGCACGGTGCTGGGAAGTTTTCTTTTTCGCGGCGACGACATCTACAAACCCGTCGGCGTCTTGAGCGGCGGCGAAAAAAGCCGGCTCGCGCTCGTAAAATTATTGCTCGATCCGCCGAACTTGTTGCTCATGGACGAGCCGACGACGCATTTGGATTTGGCGAGTGTTGACGCGCTGATTGTCGCGTTGAAGCAATATCAAGGCACATTGGTTTTCATCAGCCACGATGTGCATTTCATCCGCGCGCTCTCGACGCACGTCGTGCGCGTGGAGGCGGGCACGCTCCGGCATTTCACCGGTGGCTACCAGTATTATTTGGACAAGACCGCGCAGTCCGCGCGCGAGGCGCTGACCAGTTCCAGCTTCGGCAGCACCGTGAGCCGGCCGGTGGTTCAGAAAGTGGATCGCAAAGAACAAAAGCGTCTCGAAGCGCAGCAACGGCAGGCGCGCTCGGACTCGAAGAACGCGCTTCCCAAACGCATCGCCGCGTTGGAAAAAGAAATCGCCGACCTCGAAGCGAAGGAGCGCGACTACGCGGCGGAGTTGGAAAAGCCGGAGACGTATCATTCCGGCGGCCGCGCCACGCAGATCAACCGCGAGCTGACCCAGGTGACGAACCGCCTCGAAGCCGCGAATGTGGAGTGGGAACAAGCCTCCGCCGAACAAGCCGCAACAGAAGCGGCGACGGGCTGATGATTTAGAGTGGGTCATCAACGTCCGCGAGGTTTTGGACTGCGGTTCCGATGTATCGGAACCGCTTTTCCCACACCTGCCAAAGCGCCAGAGGGCTGGCGCAGTCCAAGACGCTCCCGCGCCAGTCCCAGCCACCAGATAATCTTGCGGCTACAGTTTTAATTAAATTTCTATAACCGCAGGGAACGTAAAGAGCGCAGAGAAAAATCACCGCCCGCCGTTAATCCGCGAAAATTCACGAATCCGTTCCCACACTTTTCCCAGCGCGTTGCGGCGGTTGGGGGTGAGGTGCTGCGTGATGCCGAGCGGCGCGAGAAATTTTGGATCGTGCGCCAGAATTTCGGCGGGCATCTGGCGGCTGTAAAATTCACAGAGCAATCCGGCAACCGCTTTCACCACGAGTGAATCAGAATCGCAAACGAAGAAACATTTTCCGTCACGGACTTCGGCGATAAACCACAGTCTGGCAAGGCAGCCGGGAATCAAATTTTCCGCCACGCGCAATTCTGGTGCGAGTGATGGAATTTTTTTGGCGCGTTCAACGAGGAGCGCGAGGCGATCCTGTCCGTTTTTCAGGGCGGCCAGTTCGGCGGTGAGTTGCGATTGTTTTTCCGCGAGGGTCATGGCGCGGAAATTTTTTTATTCAGCAGCCGGTGGCGGTTCCGGGCTTTCGGCAGGCGACGCGACGGGTGCGGGCGGCGGCGTTTCGCTGCGCGGTTCAGGGGCGCGACGTTCGACCGCTGGACGCCTTGGTTCATCGCGGCGCTGGTCGTCACGACGCGGTTCATCGCGGCGCGGGCCGCGTTGATTATATTGTTGCGGCGGCGGTTGCGGCGGACGTTGCGGCTGGACGCGGCGCAGGGCGCGGCGCAGTTCTTCCAGTTCGCGTTCATCAACGAGCTTCTGGCGGTCGGCAACTTCGACGAGTTCCAAAATTTCATCCATCTGGTCGTGCAAATCTTTCAGCGCATTGGCGATGAAAGTGGCGTGCTGCACGGCTTCACTGATGGCGCTGGCCTCGGCGGGACGGAAATCGGCGGGCTTGACCCATTGACGTTGCGCGGTCGGAATGCGCGGCGGCGGAGACGGCGGACGCTCATCGCGGCGATCTTCCCGCCGGTCATCACGGCGCGGTTCACGGCGATCATCCCGGCGGTCGTCACGGCGTTCTTCGCGCCGCGGCTCGCGAGCCTGCGGCGTTTGTTCCGGCGCAGTTTCCGCAGCGGGTTCGTTCGCCGGTTCGCCAGCAGATTCGGCTTCGTGATGATCTTCTGACGCGGTGGCGTGGGAGGCGAATTCGGCGGGCACATCGCTGTGCGGCACGCGGAAGCCGCCGGAATTATCGGCCTCGGCCTCGTGATGTTCAGCGGCCTCGACGGGCGGTGTGATTTCATCCGCGGCGTCATCGGCTTCGGGCGCGGGGGAATTATCGGCGGATGCTTTGTCGCCGGTCGGGCGCGGTCCCTGACTGCGGCCACGGCCACCGCGACGGCCACGGCGACGGTTGGGGGTGGAACGTCCGGCGGGTGCGGGCGACTTCAAATTAGAGTTTTCGTCTGGCACAAATTTTGGTGAGGATGGCTGGCGGCCGGGCAAAATGCAAAGCCAATAGGTTGTTACTTTTTCACAAACAGCGCGAGGGCGGCAGTGTGGCTGTGGAGATAATTTTTGTCGCCCACGGGACCGATCTCGCCGTTGCAGAAAAATCCGGTGAGGCCGAGCGGGCCAAGATTTTTTTGCACGAGTTCGGCGTCGTGGCTGGGACGGCCAAAAAGATTTTTGCCGCGTCCGGTGCAGCAGAACAGGCAGCCGCCGAGAATTTTCGTATCGGCAAAAGTTTGTTTCGCGAGGCCGAGCAACTGGTTCAAGTCCTCGGATGCGGTCGCGGCGTCGCGGCGTTGAAATTGAATCGTCTGCCCCGCGCGCGGCAACGCACCCACGGCCAGCACGCCGGAACTGGGGTCGCCGCCGATGAGGTTGCGGACGAGAAAATCGCCGCGATGAAATTCCTCCAGGTATTCGTTCACCGCGAGGCCGATGAAAAGATTGCCGCGCGCCTTCTGCTGCTCGGCGGGCGGAAGCTGGTTCACCGTGTCGGTGAGCACGGCGTAGGCGGGGCGGTTGGCGATGTGCTGGATGAGATTTTGCTCCACGCGCGTGAGCGTCCACGCCTCGCCGATGGGCGTGCAGCCTTGCGCGACGACGCCTTCGAGCGCGACTTCGCCACCGACGGCGATGGCCACGCCGCCGTCGTCAAACACTTCGCCATCGAGATAAACCTGCGTGGCGGGTTCGGGAAATTTGCCGCTGGCGAGTCCGCCATAAACCGGCTGGCCGACAAAATTTTTATTCCACGAACGCAGCCACGCCTCGGCGTCGAGGTGAAACGGATCAATGAACGCGAGCCAGCCGTTCACTTTTTCTTTGGCGATGCCGAACTCGACCGGCCAGAAATTTTCATCACCCGCCGCTTGTTCAATCTGTTCCTGCGTGAAGCGGACGGCCTTCAACTGCGCGCCCGGCAGCGAGTAGAGTGCGAGCACGAGGCCACCGGCACTTTCGATTTCTTCCTGACCTGCGACGAGGCCGGAGCCGGAGCAGCCGACGAGCAGCGGGACGCGGGCGTGGACGCGGAGAATTTCCAAAACCTGTTCCGCGTGCGGGAAAAATTTTGGCGACATGAACACGAGGCCGAGCGAAACCTCCTTCGCTGGCAGGCGGGCGCGGAGCCGTCGCGCCCAATCGGCGAGGCCGGCTTCGTCCATGCCGTCCGACCAGTAGGCCGCGATGGAAAAATCGTTGTTCATGCGAACGACTCTAACGGGGTGAGGGGAAGATTGCAAAGCGAGAACGGACGGGGTGCAGCTTGACACTGTCCCTAGCTGCGGCCCAGACGGGTTCGTCCTCGTCCTCGTCCTC
>JAYVQV010000314.1:0-6931 GCA_043776855.1 Limisphaerales bacterium
TTTCGGCGGCGCAAATCCGCCACACATTCGACGTGCTGCGTCTGTGGAAACATATCCAGCGGCTGCACGCGCGCCAATTCAAAGACACCATCCGCGCACAAAATGTTCAAATCCCGCGCCATCGTCGCCGGATGACACGAGACGTAGATGACCTGCGCCGGGCGCGTCGTTCGCAGCAACTCCAGCAGCGACGGCCAGCAACCTTTGCGCGGCGGGTCAAGAATCACGGAAATATTATTTTGGTGGCCGCCCGCAAGGGCAAATTTCTTCAACAAGTCCGGCAGCGCCTCCTCCGACTTCGCGGCAACAAACTCGCCGTTCGTAATTTTTCGCGCGGCCGCGTTCGCTCGCGCCGCCTTGATGGCCAGTTGGTCGTATTCCACGCCCACAAAACTTTCCACCGCGCCCGCCGCTTCGATGCCGAAGAAGCCCACACCGCAATACAGGTCAATCAGATGCTTCGCGCCGCTGTCTTTGAGAAAACCTTTCACCGTCTCGACGAGCTTGGGCAGCAGGAAGAAATTATTTTGGAAGAACGAATCCTTCGGCACCTCCCAGCCTTCCGCCTGCACGCGCAAAACAAATTTCAGTCCGCCACGCGGCGGCGGAATGGCGCGCACTTGTTGAATCTGCTCGTTCAACGACGGCTCCGCAATTTTGCACTCCTCAATGTCCTGCACGAAATTGTTGTCCGCGCGAATGAAGCCGATCTCCAGCTTCTTCGCCGGGCCGTTCCACTGGCTGCGGATCATGATGCGGTTGCGGTAATGATACGGCGCGGGGCAGGGGAGAACGGGCGCGACCTTCTCTGGCGAAATTTTCCCGACGCGCTCGAACAGATCGGAAATCTGCTTGTGCTTCACCCGCAACTGCTCCGCGTAGCTGACGTGCTGATACTGGCAGCCGCCGCATTGCGTGAAATACTGGCACTCCGGCGCGACGCGCTCCGGCGACGGCGTGATGACGCGCAGCAGCTTTGCGCGCGCGAAATTCTTTTTCACCTCCGTGATTTGAACTTCGACCGTCTCGCCGGTGATGGTGAACGGGACGAAGACGACGAAGGTGAGGAGTGACGAGTGATCCGTGACCGGGGCAGTGGCGTCCGCTCCAGTTTTGGCCTTCACGGAACACTCATCACTCGTCATTGGCACGCGTCCCACACCTTCGCCGCCGAACGCGAGGTCGTGGATGGTCAGGGAAATCTGGTCGCCAATTTTGAGAGACACGCGCGGAGATTAGAAGTTTTGGCGCGCGGGAAAAAGTCTTTTCAACCGACAACCGGCAGACGCTCGGTCTGGGTCTGAAATGAGAAAACCAAAAAAAGAACGGCTGGCGTGGGCGCATCTACCAACTGACTGCTTCAAACACTGCAACTGCAACTAACCACTGACTCTGCACTAGCACTGCCTTCAACTATCAACCGACACTCGCGCTCACACCAGCCACAATCACCTTCTACCCATTCCGAGATAAGTCAATGGCTGGAAACAAAGTTTTTGAAAAAGATTTTTATGCGGCAGTTTGCCAGGGAAACACAGCGGATAATCAAATCGGGCGGCGAAAATATTTTTTTCCAACCCGGACGCCGAGGTGGGATTGGCGCGGCCGTAGCGCAGACTGGCAGTCTGCCGTGTCGCCGATTGGCAATCGGCAGGGGGTGCGACTGGTGGACGGACGATTGCGAATGGTGCGCGACCCACGCGGGCTGCCAGCCCGCGATACAGCCGACTGCCAGTCGGCGCTACTCCGCTGCGGACACATGCCCAGTCCCACTTCGGAATCCGGGTTCAACGCAAGTTCCACTCGTTGATGAGACCCTTGGGAATCTCGGAAAGGAAGCGCGAAGGCGATTGATAAATATCCCCGCCCGACTGCCCGAAGCCGCCCCGGATGAGCGGATAGCACAGATACAATTCATTCTTCGCGCGCGTGACGGCGACGTAGAACAGCCGGCGTTCTTCTTCCTCACCATCGCTGCTCTCGGACGAGCGCGAGGAGGGAAACATCCCGTCGCAGAGCATGATGACGAACACGATCTCGAACTCCAAACCTTTCGCCTGATGGATGGTGGAGAGTTTTACTTTTTCGGAATCGTCGCCGGGATCGGCTTCGGCCTCGACGTTCGTTAGCAAGGCGAGTTGCGTGAGAAATTCCTCCACGGTTACAAACTGAAACGCAAACTCCGCGAGCTGCTGGATTTCTTCGAGGCGGCGCGCGTAGTTGTCGTAGGTCTCCTTGAGGTAATCGTCGTAGCCCGCGTCCATGACGAGCCGCAGCATTTTCGCCGCGCTCTTGCGGGTGGCATCGGCTTCAAGTTGGGAAATCGTCGCAACAAATTGCGACCAGCCGACCGCCGCTTTTTTTGGAACCGACTTGGCGCACGTTTGGAGGGAGCGGGCCAGGGTCTGGCGTCTGGCGTCTGGCGTCTGGGGGGCGGGATTGGTTGGCGTGGGCGCAGCGGTTCCCAGACCCCAGACTCCAGAACCCAGACCCTGCTGAAATGCCGCCCAAAGTTTTTCCGCTCCCTTTGCGCCGACGCCGTCGAGCAACAGCACGAGCCGCTTGAACGAGACTTCATCCTTCGGGTTCGCCACGAATTTCAGAAACGCCGTCGCATCCTTGATGTGCGCCTGCTCGAAGAAGCGGATGCCGCTCGTGATGCTGAACGGAATCTGCCGCCGCGTAAATTCCATTTGCAATTCCAGCGCGTGAAAATGCGAGCGATACAGCACCGCGATGTGGTTCAAGCTCGTGCCCTCTTCGCGCAACTCCAGCGCGCGTTGCGCGATGAAGGTCGCCTGCTGCCTCGCGTCCTGACACGCGACGAGCGCGGGCTTCACGCCGGACTTGCGCGCCGGCGACAGTTCCTTCGCGAACTGGTTCACGTTCGCGGCGATGGCGGCGTTGGCGACGTTGAGAATTTCCGGCGTGCTGCGGTAATTGGTTTCAATCTTAAAAACTTTTGCGCCCGGATAGCGCTTCGGAAACTCGAGAATGTTCGCGAAGTTCGCACCGCGCCACGCGTAGATGCTTTGCGCGTCATCGCCGACGACCGTCACGTTCTTGTGCCGCGCGGCGAGCAGGTCAATCAAGTCGCCTTGCAGCTTGTTCGTGTCTTGATACTCGTCCACGAGGATGAACTGAAAACGTCGTTGAAAATGTTCACACACGTCAGGATGTTCCTGCATCAGCTTGAGCCAGAGCGCGAGCAAGTCGTCAAAATCCATGCCGTTCGTCGCGCGCTTGCGAGCGAGGTAACGCTTGTGCTGGTCGGCAATCTGTTCCGTGAAATCGGCGAAGTAAGAAAATTTTCCTTCGACGAGTTCTGCGATGCTCTGATGCGTGTTCGCCGCGAGCGAAAAAATTTCATTCAGCACATCCACCTTCGGAAACTGTTTATTCTTCGTGTCAATCTTCGCGTCGGCGAGGTTGGCCTTGATCAAATCCTTCGCATCATCGCGGTCGAGAATCGTGAAGTCGCGCTGGTAGCCAAGCGCGTCCGCGTGCAGCCGCAAAATCCGCGCGCCGATGCTGTGAAACGTTCCGCCCCACAGCGCGCGGAGTTCGTGGCCGAGCAATTCCGTGACGCGCTTCATCATTTCACCCGCCGCCTTGTTCGTGAACGTGAGCAGCAAAATCCTGTCCGGCGGAATGCCTTGCTCAATGAGATACGCCACGCGATACGTCAGCGTGCGCGTCTTGCCCGAACCCGCGCCGGCGATGACCAGCGCGGGGCCGGGCGGCGCGGTGACGGCGGCGAGCTGCTGTTCGTTGAGTTCGCGCGCGTAGTCAATGTTCAGCCGGATTTCCGGCGCGAACGGTTTCAAGACATAGTCGTGCGACATGGGCGCAAATTGAAAGGGCAAATCTGTGCGGGCGAAAGGAAATAATTTATTGCAATCACAACAAGCCTGGCGGCCGGCGTGGGATTTTTCTCCCTCTCCCCCTTGGGGGAGAGGGCCGGGGTGAGGGGGCAGCGGCTCGCAAACTGATTCCCAAGCTCGCGGAAGATGGGTGTTGCCCCCTCACCCTAACCCTCTCCCCCAAGGGGGAGAGGGAACCGGCGGCGACCACTTTACAGCGCGTGCCAAGGTCAGAATGAAACGCCATATTGCGGCGGCAGAAAAGCGGCAGCGGGTTGACCGGTAAAATAAAATTCTCCCCCATTGCCGTTCGCAAATTCTTGTCCGGCGTTTCGGTTTTTGGCAGGCTGCGCGCATGATTCAAGATTCCATCCGCCGCACGCCGCGTCCGCAAGACCTCATCGGTATGTCCACGCAGGAACTGCGCGACACCTTTCACATCGCCAGCCTCTTCACGCCCGGCCAGATCAATGCCACGTTTACCGACTTGGATCGTCTCGTGGTCGGCGGCGTGATGCCGACGGACAAGCCGATTGAATTGCCGAACCACAAGGAGACGGGACGCGCCTTTTTCCTCGAACGCCGCGAACTCGGTGCAATCAATGTCGGCGGCTCCGGCAAAGTTCTGGCGGACGGTCAGACCTTCGCGCTCGCGGCGCTCGATTGTGTTTATGTGCCGATGGGAACGAAGTCCGTTTCGTTCACCAGCGATGATGCGAAGAACCCGGCGAAGTTTTATTTTCTCTCCTGTCCCGCGCACGCGCCGCATCCGATGCGCATGATGAAATCCACCGAGGCCGCGCCGGTGAATCTCGGCGCGCAGGAAACTTCCAACAAGCGCACCATCTACAAATTTATCCATCAAGGCGGCATCCAAAGCTGCCAGCTTGTGATGGGTTTGACCGCGCTGGAGCCGGGCAATGTGTGGAACTCCTACCCCTCGCACACGCACTGGCGGCGCACGGAGATTTATTTTTACTTCGATCTCGGCGACAAGGTGCTCTCGCATTTCTTCGGCGAACCGCAGGAGACGCGGCATTTGTTCATGCACAACGACGAAGTGGCGCTTTCGCCGAACTGGTCCATGCACTTCGGCTGCGGCACGGGCAATTACAAATTCATTTGGGGCATGGCCGGTGAGAACCAGGTGTTCGACGACATGGACGCGGTGAAGCCGCTGGACTTGCGCTGAACGGAGCGCCGAACTCCGATTCGGCGTGGTTAAACAATTTTTTGCAACGCGCCGAATCAGAGTTCAGCGCTCCAAATTTATGAAATTAAAAATCAAGCTGGCCGCTGTCATTGCTGCTCTCATCGTTGGCAAAACCTTGGCCGACGCGCCGGCGGAGAAATGGACGCCGCTGTTCAACGGCACGAACCTTGACGGCTGGGTGGTGATGAATGGTGCGAAATTTTCCGTGACCAACGGCGCGATTCAAATCGAGGGCGGCATGGGCTGGCTGCGGTCGGAACGCGCGTTCACCAATTTTGTTTTGGAAGCCGAGTGGCGCGGATTGGAGACGAATTACAACAGCGGTTTTTTTCTCCGCGCCGAACTCGAAGGCAAACCGATGCCGACGAATGGCTGGCAGGTGAACCTCAAGCAGGCCGACCTCGGCGCGTGGCTGAAGAACAAGGACATAAAATTTTCGCCCAAACCACCGATTGTGCCGGATGGCGAATGGGCGACGTTTACGATGGAGGCGCGCGGCACAAACGCGACGCTTTGGCTGAACGAGCAGAAACTTTGGACGCGGAATTTTGACGCAACGAGCGGCTTCATCGGAATTCAGGCGGAGGAGAAGCGCATGGAGTTGCGCCGTGTGCGCGTGCGCGAACTGCCGTGACGGAGCGCGGACGGCCCGTCCGCAAGTTGCTGTAGTTTCGGAACGCGCGGACAAGCTGTCCGCGCTCCAAACAACGACGTTCCTTTTTTCAAAAGCCAAGTGCCTTGGAAAAAGCTTTGAATTTTCTGCGCGCTTGGCGACCTTGGCGTGTAGCATGAAAATAACTCTTACGCCCGCCTGCCTTCTTCTGGCTGTCCTGGCATTGTTGCCCCTCGCTTGTGCAACGCCCGGCGAAGTCGGTAAAAAATATTCCGGCGCGTCACCGCTCGAATGGTCGCAACGATTGGCGGCTTCGCAAATCGCCCGGCACCAATTCACGCCCAAATGGGATTACACCGTCGGCTTGTTCTCGCTGTCGTTGCTGAAGTTGAACGAGCAGGCGCCGGATCCGCGCTACCTGAAATTTTCCGAAGCCGCAGTTGGTTCACTGATTTCGCCCGATGGAAATATTCAAGGTTACAAAGTTGAAGAGTTTCAACTAGACGCGTTGAATCCCGCCAAGACCGCGCTCGCGCTCTGGCAATTGACGCATGAAGAAAAGTATAAATCCGCCGCGCTGCTGCTCCGCAAACAACTTGACACGCAGCCGCGCACGCCGGACGGCGGCTTCTGGCATAAGCAGCGTTATACGCAGCAGATGTGGCTCGATGGAATTTACATGGCCTCGCCGTTTTATGCCGAGTGCGGAAAACTTTTCATCGAGCCAGCGGCGTTCGATGACGTCGCGAAGCAAATCCGGCTGATTGACGAACACAGTTACGACGCCAGCACCGGCTTGAATTATCACGGCTGGGACGCGATGAAGACGCAGCCCTGGGTAAATCTCTCCACCAGTTGCTCGTCCAATTTCTGGGGTCGCGCGATGGGCTGGTATGCGATGGCGCTGGTGGACACGCTCGATTATTTCCCGACGAACCATCCCGCGCGTCCGCAGATCATCGCCACGTTGCAGAAACTTTCCACCGGCGTTTTGAAATTTCAGAACCCCAAGACCGGCCTTTGGTGGCAGGTCATGGATGCAGCCGACCGCAAAGGAAATTACGAGGAAGCTACGGCGTCCGCGATGTTCGTCTATGCACTGGCGAAAGGCGTGAACCACGGCTACCTGTCGCGCGACATCACCCCGGCGATTGAAAAAGGCTATGCGGGCATCATCATAAATCTCATGCACGACGACGGTGGTGGAAAATGGTCGCTCACAAAATGCTGTTCCGTCGCAGG
>JAYVQV010000315.1:0-6927 GCA_043776855.1 Limisphaerales bacterium
CGGCTCGTCCGCGCGCATCGAAATCAAAAACTGGCGGACGAGCCGTCCGCGCTCCGAATGAGTTTCGCCGACTTTCATCTTGCCGAACCGCGCTGGCTCTGGCTGGCGGCGGTCGCGCCGGTTTTGCTGGCGTTGCTGCACGCGCAGGCTGCGCGGAAACGGCGCGAGCAACTGGCCAAGATGGCGTCGCCGCATTTTGTTGAACAACTCACCGCGTCGCACAGCCCGGCGCGTCGCAAGCTGAAAAATATTATACTGCTGCTCGCCGTCGTGTTCACCGGACTAGCGCTGGCGCGTCCGCAATGGGGCAGTGTGGAAAACGCCAACGCCTTTGTCGGCGAGGACGTGGTGTTCGTTCTCGACTGTTCCCAGAGCATGACGGCGACGGACGTTGCGCCAAGCCGGATGCAGCGTGCGAAGTTTGCGATGCTGGATTTTGTCCGCAAGCAGAGTCATGGCCGCGTCGGGCTGGTGGCGTTTGCGGGTAGCGCGTTCCTGCAATGCCCGTTGACGTTCGATGTGGGAGCGTTCGATGAAACCTTGATGGGCATTGATGAAAAGACGATCCCCATTCCCGGCACGGACATTGGTCGCGCGCTGAACGAAGCGAGCCGTGCGATGGACAAGAACGCCAAACGTAAAATGGTGGTGCTCGTGACGGACGGCGAAGATTTGGAAAAATCGGGAACCTTCGCCGCAAAAAAACTCGCGACGAATGGCGTGGTGGTATTCACCATCGGCGTCGGCACGCCGACGGGCAAAGAAATCCAAACGCTCAATGCCGCCGGACAGATGGAACTACTGCACGATGCGAAGGGTGAAATTGTCCGCAGCCAGCTTGATGAAAAGACGCTGCGGGAAATTGCCTCGGTCACGGGCGGCAGCTATTTTCCACTCGGCCGTTTGGGCGATGGCCTGATGCAGGTGCGTTCGGCGATGCACACGCTCGACACGACCGGCGGATTGAAGGCGTCCAACAAACGCGGCGTGGATCGGTTTTATTTTCCAGTCGCCGCTTTCCTGTTGCTGGTGGCCATCGAACCGCTCATCGGCACGCGCAGAAAAAATTTCCCAGCGACGGTATGAAGAAAATAAATTTCAACGTTGAGACGCGGAGAACGCTGAGAAACGCGGAGAGAACGGCGGCGCTTAACCGAAACCATGCCGTTGAAACCACCGATGGACACAGAGGGACACAGATGGGGCTGAAGTTTGGTGAGTTTCCGCCAGCGACGAGTCGGTCACTTTTTAGTGGCGTCAAGCAACGGCTCCTCCCGGGCGATTTTATCCGTGTTTATCGGTGTCCATCGGTGGTTAAAAAAATTCTTACGGCATGGTTCCGGCTTAAAGTAGGGCGGGCGTCCCGCCTGCCCTGCGAGCGCGTCAGCGCGAGGCGTAGTGGCACAGGCATCTTTGCCTGTGAGTTGCTTGATTTGGAAGATTCAGAAACACACAGGCAAGATGCCTGTGCCACTACGGGGGCGCGGCGTTCACGCCGCTTCAGCGTTTTTTTCCAGGCCGTCACCGTGCTTTTCTTCACCGCCGTTTTTTCAAAAGCGGGCGAGACCAATTCTCCCGCGCCGGTGACGGCGCGGGATTTTTTCAACGCGGGGACCAGATTGCTTGCCGCCACAAATTTTGCGGAGGCCGAGCGGATGTTCCGTGGCGCGTTGGCGGCGCAGGATGAAACGCTGCAAGCCAAAACGGAATTCAACCTCGGTCACACGCGGTTTGCCGACGGTGCGGAGATTTTGAAAAAAGGGCCGGACGCGCAGAAAGTTTCGGCGGAGGGCGAGGCGGCTTTGGCGGCGGGTGAGAACGCGTTGCGAAATGGTGAAGCGTCACAGGCGGAAAATCAGTTGGATAAAATGATCGCGGCGTATGCCGAGGGTCGTGGGGCGCAGCGGGAATTGCGCGCCGCAGAAAAAATTGTGAAGGCGGCGATGACCATTTACGGCAAGACGCTGGCGAAGTGGCAGCGCGCGGATGATGATTTCAAGGGCGCGGCGGAATTAAATCCAGCCGATACGAACGCGACGCATAACGCCGCCGTGGTCGAGCGCGAAATCGCCAAGCTGGTGGATACGTTGCGAAAGATGCAGCAGATGGCGGGCAAGCTGGACGGGCAGAAAGATCAGCTTGGAAAAATGTTGAGCAAGTTAAAGGGGAAAATTCCTGCGCCCGATGCGCCGCCCGGCGGCAAGGGCGAGGGCGAGGAGGACGAAGACGGCAGCGGCAAAGGTGATGTGAAGCCGGAATCGCTCGCGGGCAAGGAGGAAAACGCCGGGCGCGAGGGTGAAGAAATGCAGGCTCCGCTCTCGCCGGTTCAGGCGGGGCAGATGCTCGATGGTCTGCCGGTGGACACGGGCAAGCGTTTGCCGATGGGCGGCGACAAGCAAGGCGCGCCGGCGAAAGATAAGAACGGGCGTAACTGGTAAGATTGAAATGCGATTTTTTCAGACAACATTTTTTTTGCTCGCGCTTGCGCCATTTTTGCTTCGCGCCCAGTTGCCGCAGCAGTTGCCGCCGGGCGCAGCCGCGCTGATCATGCAGCCCCAACCGATGGTGGACGTTTCGCAGTCTCAAAACATTTCGGCAACGGCGACGTTTGATCCGCCGGTGGTGCGCGTCGGGGAAAAAGCTTTTTACCGCGTCACGGTGGAGGCGACGCAGAATTCTATCGAGTGGCCGGATGAAATTTCTGCGCCGCCGGAATTAAAATTTGGCGTCAGCGTGCGCGGGCAGATTGCGCGCGTGGAGGCAAATAAATTTCATCCGCTCACGGCGTTTGTCTATGAAGTCACGGTGACGGCGGTGGGGCGGTTCACTGTGCCGGCGTTCATCGTGCCGAGCGGCTGGCTGCCGGTGGAGATTCCGGCGGCGACTTTGACCGTGACGGAAAATAATTCTGCGCCAACTACGGGCGCGCGGAAATTGCAGGTGCAGGCTTCGGAAACAAATTTATTTTTCGGCCAGCCATTCCGTTTGCGCGTGCTGCTGCCGGTCGGCGCGGGCAATGAAATCGAGGCGTTGCGTGAGGTGCAGATCAACGGTGACGGGCTGATGACGGACAAACTTTCCACTCGCCAGTTGGTTGAAACGATCAATTACGGCGGGCAGATGAAGCCGGCGTTCGTTTATGAAACGGTGGCGACGCCGATGGCGGCGCCGATGGCGGCGGGCGCGCTGACGCTGTCGGCGCAGGCGTTCACGGCGGGGCGCGATTTTGGCGGGCCGATTGTCATCACCGGCCAGGTGGTGATTGGCGGCGGGCCGCCAAAATATGTTTTGCTCGTCTCGGACACGCTGAAGCTGAACGTCCGTCCGCTGCCGACAGAAAATGAATTGCCCGGCTTCACCGGTGCGCTGGGGAAATTTCTTGCGGACACGCCGGTGCTGGCGACAAATCGTTTGCGCGTCGGCGAGCCGGTGCATCTGCGGTTTGCTTTTTTGCCGCTGACGAACCTCACGCGTTTTGTGCCGCCGGAAATGCCGCGTGTGCGCGACTGGCAGATCATCGCGGACAACCCGCCGGGCAACGGCGTCACGCTGATTCCGCTGACGGACGAGGCGACGAACACGCCGGTGATTCCGTTCAGCGCGTTTGATCCGGCGACGAAAAAGTTTTATGACCTGACGATTGCGGCATTACCGGTGACGGTCAGCGGCGAAGGTTTGCCGGTGCAAATGACGGCTTGGAATTCTGAAGAAAAAAATTCTACTCCGCTGAAATTGAGCGGGCTGGCGGCGCGGCCGGGGAAAATCGTGGCGAGCTTGAAGCCGCAGCAATTGCAGGGCTGGTATGTGTTTCTCGCGCTGCTGCCGTTGTATGTTTTTTTCCGCATCTGGCAATGGGATGAGCGGCGGCGTTTTCTGGAAGCGCATCCGGAAGTCGTCCGGCGGATGAAGGCGCGGAAAGATTTGCGCGCGGAGAAAAATAAATTGCGCGAAGCGGTCGCGGCGGGTGATGCGGAAAAATTTGTGCAGCACGCGGCGGCGGCGTTGCGGATTGTAGTCGCGCCGCATTTCCCGGCGGATGACCGTGCGCTGGTGGGCGGCGATGTGTTATCGCAACTGGATGAAGCGGAGCGCGGCGGGGTCGCGGGTGAAACCGTGCGGAAAATTTTTGCGGTGGCGGACGCGCAGTTTGCGGGGGTGAAGATAGAGCCGGTGGATTTGCTAGAGATGAATCCGTCTTTGCAAGCGGTGCTGGAAAAACTGGAGGAGAAGTTGTGAGAACAAAAACGCGGAGCGCCGAGCACCAGCTCGGCTCGAACCAAAGCCGATGGCAACTTGCCGAGCAGGTGCTCGGCGCTCCGCTCGCGGCCGCTGCCGTGTGGGGCTTTGCGCGCGTGGGTCTCCTCGTTTTGATTTTTACCGCTCATCTAGGTCTGGCGGCGACGAATGATTTTTTTGCGAATGGTTTGGCGGTGGCGCGGGCGGGAAATTATTCCGAGGCGGTGACGGCGTTTGAACTGGAAGTGCAGCGGCAGCCGTCATCCGGCGCGTTGGTGAATCTGGGAATCGCCCAGTGGCAGCAGGGGCGCGCGGGCGCGGCGATGCGGGCGTGGGAACGCGCGGCGTGGCTTGATCCGTTCGACGCGCGGGCACAACAAAATTTGAAATTCGCCCGGGCGGTGGCGCAGGTGGACGCGCCGGAGTTGCGCTGGCATGAAAAAGTTTCGACGTGGCTGCCCGGCAACTGGTGGCTGTGGCTGGCGGGCGCGGGTTTGTGGCTGGCGGCGGGCGCGCTGGTTTTGCCGCGCGTGTTTCGCCGGAAAAAATCCGGCGGGCAGCAGATGCTGGTGGCGTTCGGTGTCATTATTTTTATTTTCGCGCTGGTGGCGAATGTCGGTGTGGTGAGCCGCACGGACATCGGGTTTGTGCTGAAGAAAAATGCGCCGCTGCGGTTGACGCCGACGGGCGGGAGTGAATTGATTTCCACGCTGCCCGCAGGTGAGCCGGTGCGGCGGGTGAAGGTGCGGGGTAATTATTTTTTTATTCGCACCCCCATGACGGCGGGCTGGGTGGAGCGCGGGCAGGTGGGAATGGTGAACGAGTAGCGGCAGGCATCCTGCCTGCCGTAGAGGGCGGCTTCCAGCCGCCCGGATTGGGCGTGGAATTGAAAAAGGCTTTGGATTTTTTCGAGCGCCCGACAATGAGAGACGTTTTTTCCGCCGGGCTGGAAGCCACGGCTCTACGGCAGGCAGGATGCCCGCCGCTACCACGCCACTCGCCCGCGCGCCGGCAATTTTGAACATCCGCCCGCCATTCCTGTCTGTTGGTCAGCATGAAATTCAATCGCACCCTGGCCGGATTCTCCTCCACCGCGCTCTTTTTGACGGCGGCGATTGCCACGGTGCATTTCATCGCGCAGGCCCGGGAAGCCGCCGCCGCCGCCGTGCGGGTGGACAGCCAGCCCGTCAATCGCCAACCAGGCAGCGGCAACAGCTACGCCCCCGTCGTCAAAAAAATCGCGCCCGGCGTGGTGAACATTTATTCCTCGCGCACCATCAAGGAATTTTATCTACGCACGCCGCAGATGAACGACCCCTTCTACCGTCAGTTTGAAAAAGCCCGGCGCGTCAACTGGCTCGGCTCCGGCATCATCGTCACTGCGGACGGCTACATCCTCACCGCCAGCCACGTCGTCGAGGGCGCGGATGAAATCAAGGTGGGCATCTCCACGAACAAGACGGAATACTCCGCGAAAATCGTCGGCACCGATCCGGCCACGGACATCGCGGTTCTAAAAATTGACGCGCAGGATTTGCCCGCCCTCACGCTCGGCGACAGCAGCCAGGTGGAGGTCGGCGACGTCGTGCTCGCCATCGGCAATCCCTTCGGCCTCGGCCAGACCGTCACGCGCGGCATCGTCAGCGCGCTGGGCCGCAGCCTGCCGGACATGAATGATGAAAATCCGTTTCACCTCAAGCGCTACCAGGATTTCATCCAGACCGATGCGTCCATCAACCAGGGAAATTCCGGCGGCGCGCTCGTGGACGCGGAAGGCCGGCTCATCGGCATCAACGACGCCCTCGTCAGCCCCAGCGGAACCAGTGCCGGCATCGGGTTCGCCGTGCCGATCAATCTCGCCCGCAGCGTCATGGAAGGCATCATCAACAGCGGCCACGTCGTGCGCGGCTTCCTCGGCCTGGACGCGCAGAACCTGGACGCCGGCCTCACCAAAAGTTTCGGCGTGTCCAGCACCGGCGGCGCGCTCATCACTTATGTTGACACCGGTTCGCCGGCGGAAAAAGCCGGGCTGAAAGATGGCGACGTCATCACCGCCATCAACGGCCAGGAAATTTCCAGCGCGGATAATTACCTCGCCACCATTTCGCAACTGCGCCCCGGGTCGGTGGCAAAAATAAAATTCATCCGCGACCGCGCTGAAAAAATTCTCCCCGCCACGCTCGGCGAAAATCCCAATTTCAAAACGACCCCACCCCCGGCTGAACGCGCCGCCCCGGCCACGCCCAAGGTGGACTCACTCGACGGCGTTTTAGTGCAGGATCTGGACCGGGAATTTCGCCGGCAATTGCGCGCGCCGCTCACAGTCGCGGGTGCCGTCGTCACCAAAGTGGCCGATGATTCCAACTCCGCCACCGCCGGCCTGCGACCGGGCGACGTCATTGTAGAAATCAACCAGCAGCCCGTGGCCAGCGCCAAAGACGCGCAGCATCTGGGCAAGTCCGCCAGCGGGGAGCAAATCCTGATCAAAGTCTGGCGACCCAACGGTGACAAAGGCAGCCGCCGCTACTTGAGCGTGAATAATACGCGCCGCGCGAAATAAAACGGCGGCAAAAAGTTTTCAGAGCCGGTCTGAAAATGTAGCGTCGGCCATCTTGGCTGACGTAGAGCCGGGCTTCCAGCCCTGCGGAATGGGGCAACGTAATGCCAAACGCCCGGTGATTTCGGATGACC
>JAYVQV010000316.1:0-6894 GCA_043776855.1 Limisphaerales bacterium
TAATCAGCGAACGAAACCTGCAAACTGAATAAACCACCCAATGAAAACATCCATCAAACTCCTCACGCTCGCGCTGGCTGTGGCCGGGGCGGCACAAACCTCGTTGGCGCAAACCACCGTTCCGAACGTCATCACCTATCAAGGCCGGGTGAACGTGGGTGGGCAGCCGTTCACGGGGAACGGGCAGTTCAAGTTCGCGCTGGTCAGTGCCGGCACGAATACATCGCAGCAGGCTTATGCCAGCGTGGATCATCCGGGCGGGATGCTTGGAACGGCGATGGTCTATGTGGGTGGCTCCGGCTACACCACGGCACCGGCAATTTCTTTCAATGCGCCTCTCGGCGGCTCTGGCGGCACGGCCACGGCGACAGTTGCGGGCGGAGCGGTCACCGGCATCACGATCAACAATCCCGGTTCAGGTTATGTGGGCTTGGTGGATGTGGTCATCGCACCGCCGCCGGTGGTGACAGGCGGCTTTGTCAGTTATTGGAGCCACGACGGCACGGGCGCGAACGGCGGGCAACCGACCAGCGCGGTGACATTGCCGGTGGCGAACGGTTTGTTCGTCGTGGGCTTGGGCGATACGAACGCGGCGAACATAACGGCATTGCCCGCGAACGTGGCGACGAACGACAGCGTGCGGCTGCGGCTGTGGTTCAACGACGGGACGAACGGCTTCGCGCAACTCACGCCCGACCAGCCGCTGACCGCCGCGCCGTATGCGTTGCTGGCGCAGAAGGCGGTGCAGTTGGACGGCTCTACCTTGATCGTTCCAAGCCAATTAGCCCCCGGGGCGGCGGCGGCGAATCTGGCAGCGTCGGGCCAAGCACCGGTGCCGAGCGGCGGGATGATTCTCTCTTCCAATGCGGCCAATGCCAATCTGCTCGCAGCGGGCTATGTGAAATTGGGCAGGACGGATTTGCCCGGTGTGTGGAATCAACCCGGCACCAGCGGCGCACCTGCCGCGCGCAGTGGCCACACCGCCGTGTGGACGGGCAGCGAGATGATCGTCTGGGGCGGATTAGGTGGCGATGGCAGCAGCCGTTTTAACGACGGAGGCCGCTACAATCCGACAGCGAACAGTTGGAGCACTCTACCCGGCACCACGCTGGCCGGGCGCAGTAAGCACACTGCCGTGTGGACGGGCAGCGAGATGATCGTCTGGGGGGGACACACTATTGGAGGCAATTTAAGCAACGATTTGAACGACGGAGGCCGCTACAATCCGGTGGGGAACAGTTGGACCAACGTCACGACCAGCAGCGCACCGGCTGCGCGCAATTCTCACACCGCCGTGTGGACGGGCAGCGAGATGATTGTCTGGGGGGGATTCTGGTCGGCAATCAATGGCAGCTCTGGCTATTTGAACGACGGAGGCCGCTACAATCCGGTGGGGAACAGTTGGACCAACGTCCCGACCAGCGGCGCACCAGCCGCGCGCGATACTCACACTGCCGTGTGGACGGGCAGCGAGATGATTGTCTGGGGGGGACAAAATAACGGCAGCTATTTTAACAACGGTGGCCGCTACAATCCGGTGGGGAACAGTTGGAGTCTCGTCCCGACCACCGGCGCACCAGCCATGCGTGCTTATCACACCGCCGTGTGGGCGGGCAGCGAGATGATCGTCTGGGGGGATTCAATAACAGCTATTTGAACGACGGAGGCCGCTACAATCCGGCGGGGAACAGTTGGACCAACGTCCCGACCAGTGGCGCACTAGCCGCGCGCGATAGTCACACTGCCGTGTGGACGGGCAGCGAGATGATTGTTTGGGGGGGACAAAATAACGGCAGCTATTTTAACAACGGTGGCCAATACGATCCGGCCTTGAACAGTTGGATCACCGTCCCGACCAGCGGCGCACCAGCCGCGCGCGGTAAGCACACTGCCGTGTGGACGGGCAGCGAGATGATCATCTGGGGGGGAGAAAATAACGGTTATTTTAATGATGTGTCCACCTACGTCCCGACGCGGGTGCTGTATCTCTACCAACGTCCGTGAAAAAAAATGAGCCAAACTGTAACGCACGTCATGGCGGCGCAACGTTCGCCGCCCTCCTTGGCCTGCTGCTCTGGCTCGCGTTCACCGCGCCCGCCGCCGAATTCACCACGCTCGTTACCGACCGCACGGCGATTGAACAGGTCTATTATCAGCATCGCCTGGGCACCAAGCCGCCCCTCGCGGAGACGTTGCCGCGCGCCACGCTGGAAACCCTCGTGCAGGCGGACTTGAAAAAAGAATCCGTGCTGCGGGAACATTACGGCGTTTTCATCACTCGCTCGCTGCTGGAGGCGGAAGTGCAACGCATCAACACCACCACCCGCGCTCCCGAAATGCTGGCGGAAATCAAAACCGCGCTGGGCAACGACGCGGAGCGGTTCGCCAGTGCCTTCGCCAAACCCATCCTCGTGGAGCGTCTGCTGCGCGATCAATTTGAGAACGACGACGCCCTGCACGCCGCCACCCGCCGCGCCTGCGAACAATCGCGGAACGATTTGCTCACCGCCCGCACCAACGGCGCGGATGCTGCACTCTTGCTCGCGGAACTAAAACGTCCCGATTCCAACGCCGTAACGGAGGCGACATGGCAATTGACCGCGCCTCCCGCCGAGACCAACGCGCCCGCTGCTGATGAGATGGAAATAAAAAAGCGTTTCGGCCCGGACGCCCAAATTATTTCCTCGCCGTCCACAGTGGAAAAGGAGCGGAAGTTTTACTTCACTGATTTGCCCGTCCTTTTGCAAAATGTCCTGCGTGTCCAATTGCGTCAACCCGGTGATGTCAGCGCAGTCATCGAAACCTCCGGCAACTTCCGGCTCTACCTCGCCACGGAAAAAACGGAGGCGACATTGGCCGCTGCATGCCTAACCCTGTCCAAGCGCAGTTACGAAGAGTGGCTCAACCAACCAAACATAAAATGAAAAATTGGAACAGAAGGAAACGGAGATAACGGAGTTGAAACAACAACTGTCCGAGCTTAAAGTCATCGTCCAGCAGCTTGCGGAGAAAAAATAAAACCTGAAACTTGAGACCTGAAACCTGAAATTAAAATTATGAAAACATTTTTCAAACTCGCGCTCATGGTTGCGTTGCTATCAACCATCAACTCTCAACTCTCAACTGCCCGCGCCCAAAGTTACTCGATTGACTGGTCCACCATAGACGGCGGCGGCGGCACGAGCACCGGCGGCACTTACAGCGTCAGCGGAACCATCGGCCAGCCGGATGCGAGCGGCGCGTTGAGCGGGGGGAATTATTCCATCACTGGCGGCTTCTGGGCGCTCATCCAAGTCGTGCAGACGCCCGGCGCACCCACACTTTACATTTCGCGCGCGAGCAACGTGACGACGGTGTATTGGCAGAACGTCTCCGGCTGGAACTTGATTCAGAACGGCAACCTTGCTACGCCTGTCGCGAGCTGGTCGGCGAGCAGCAGCCCCACGCTCACCGGCGGCTCAAATTATTTGAGCATCACGAATCCGGTGGGAAATGTTTTCTTCCGCCTGAAGAATCCGTGACGATGTAGCCGCCGTTCCGTCAGATTAAAACCAACCGCCTATGAACTCATTCCAACGCATCGTGCGCCTCTTGCTCTTGCTCGCGGCCATCAGCATCCCATTCCCGGTCGCCCACGCCCAAGGCACGGCGTTCACCTATCAGGGCCGGCTCAATGACGGCGCGGGACTGGCCTCGGGAATTTATGATTTACGGTTTGCGATTTACGATTCGAGCGGCGGCGGCGCGCAGCAGGGCGCGTTGCTGACAAATTCCACCACCGCCGTGAGCAACGGGCTGTTCACCGTGGCGCTGGATTTTGGCAACCAATTTCCCGGCGCGAACCGCTGGCTGGAGGTTGGCGTGCGCACGAATGGCGGCGGCGCGTTTGACACGTTGACGCCTCGGCAAAAAATCACTGCCACGCCTTATGCCATCCAGGCGGCCAATGCGGCGACGGCGACCATCGCCAGCAGTGCCAGTTCCGTGGCGGCGGCGAACATCACGGGGACGATTTTGAATTCGTCCCTGCCCGCCAACCCGAATTTTTCAGGAGCGGTCACGGCAACTTCCTTTTCCGGCAGCGGCGCGGGATTGACCGGCATCAATGCGGGGAATCTTTCCAGCGGCACGGTGCCATTGGCGCGTTTGGGCGGAATCACGAGCAACCAACTGGACGCTACGACATGGCAGCTCGCCACCAACCTTAACAACGGCAACGCCGCCACATTGGAAGGGCTGAAGGCGGCGGGCTTTTGGAAAACCAGCGGCAATACCAACACCACGGCAGGCACGAATTTCCTCGGCACCACCGATGACGAACCACTGGAATTAAAAGTCAACAACCGTCGCGCGTTGCGATTGGAGCCGCTGCCTAACAGCAACTTTAACTCGAACATCGTGAATGTCATCGGCGGTTCATCAGCCAACCATGTTGTGCCGGGTGTTTACGGAGCCACCATCGCCGGCGGCGGCGCCCTCTACTATTCTGACACCGCGACCAGCAACACCGTGGCGGCGGATTTCGGCACCATCGGCGGGGGTTACAAAAACAGGATACATATCTACTCCGTAGACTCGACCATCGCCGGTGGTCACAACAACGTCATCGAGACCAACTCCAACTCCTCAACTATCAGCGGTGGCTACACGAATAAAATCCTCTCCTTCTCCAGCGGTGCCACCATCGGCGGCGGAATTTTCCATGCGATCCAGACCAACTCTGATCATTCGACCATCGGCGGAGGTTATTTCAACTTCATCGCGGATAACAATGACCGCGTAACCATCGCCGGTGGCGGGGCCAACAAGATTCAGGAATACGCCCGCGCCTCGACCATCGGTGGCGGCGAAGTCAATTACATTGAGCGCAACGCCTATAACTCGACCATCAGCGGCGGCAGCGACAATGCAATCCGGGTTTATTCGTATTATTCAACCGTTGCCGGCGGCTTGTATAACATTATTCAGGACGGTGCCGCCTATTCCACCATTGGTGGAGGCGCCCTAAATACCGTTCAGGATTCCGCCCGCTACGCGGTGATTGCCGGCGGCAACAACAACGTCATCAAGAGCGGCGCGATATTATTCTCCACCATCGGCGGTGGCAATAAAAACACCAACAACGCGCCCAACTCCACCATCCCCGGCGGCTCCGAAAATTATACCTCCGGCCAATACAGCTTCGCCGCCGGACGCCGAGCCAAGGCCACCAACGACGGCTCGTTCGTCTGGGCCGATTCCAGCCCCGCTGATTTCACTTCCACCGGCAACGACGAATTCGACGTGCGCGCCAGCGGCGGTGTTAATTTTGACAACGACACCAGTTTGTTCTTCGGTTCCAACATCCGCCAGATGTTGAATCTTTATGGCACCGCCTACGGCATCGGCGTCCAGGGCAGCACGCTCTATCAGCGCAGCAACGCCCGGTTCGCCTGGTATGTCGGCGGCACGCACAACAACAATGCCACCAACAGCGGCGGCGGCAACACGCTCATGATGTTGAGCAGCGCCGGCCTCACCGTCAACGGCACCTTCGTCAGCGCCAGCGACCGCAACGTGAAGGAAAATTTTTCACCCGTAGATTCCCGCGACATTCTCGCGCGCGTGGCCGCGCTGCCGTTGACGCAATGGAATTACAAAGCCGACACTGACACCCGTCACCTCGGTCCGATGGCGCAGGATTTTTACGCCGCCTTCGGCATCGGCCCGGACGACAAACACATCACCATGGTGGACGCCGACGGCGTCGCTCTCGCCGCCATCCAGGGCTTGAACCAAAAGGTGGAGGAGAAGGACGCCCGGATTGCCGAACTGGAAAAGCGACTCGAAAAACTGGAACAACTATTGAACACTAAAACCGAAGGAACCAAATGAACTTGAAAACAATTCTATTCTGCCTGCTGACTTCCGCCTGCTGCCTTCGCGCCCCGGCGCAAAGCTACTCGATTGACTGGAGCACGATTGACGGCGGCGGCGGCACCAGCACCGGCGGCACTTACAGCGTCAGCGGAACCATCGGCCAGCCGGATGCAAGCGGGGCGTTGAGCGGCGGGAATTATTCCGTCACCGGCGGCTTCTGGGCGCTGGTGCAAGTGGTGCAAACGCCCGGCGCACCGACGCTGTTCATCGCGCGCTCCAACAATGTGGCGACGGTGTATTGGCAGGATGTCTCCGGCTGGAACTTGATTCAGAACGGCAACCTTGCTACGCCTGTCGCGAGCTGGTCGGCGAGCAGCAGCCCCACGCTCACCGGCGGCACAAATTATTTGAGCGTCACAAATCCGGTGGGAAATATTTTCTTCCGCCTGAAGAATCCGTGATGTTTGTAGCGGCAGGCATCTCTGCCTGCCGTAGAGCCGGGCTTCCAGCCCGGCGGAAAAACCTCACGCAAATCCAGACGCATTAGAAGATTTCGAGAGCTGCAAATACTGCCAGCGTTTCTTCCGGGCGGCTGGAAGCCGCCCTCTACGTCAGGCAGGGATGCCTGACGCTACACAAACTTTCCTGGATTCAAAATCCCGTGCGGATCGAGCGCTTTCTTCACGACGCGATGAAGTTCGCGTGACTCCTTTGAAACCGCCTGCGGCCACCAGCGTTTTTTGGCGAGGCCGATGCCGTGTTCGCCGGTGATGCTGCCGCCTTGCGCGATGACCCAACGAAATAATTCATCGAGGCATTTTTCCGAACGCACTTTCGCGCCGGGCTGCGTGTAATCCACCATCACGTTCGTGTGGATGTTGCCATCGCCCGCGTGACCGAAACACGCGAGCTGGAGGCCGTGTTTCTTCTGCAACGTCGCGGCGAACTTGAAAAGCGATTCCAGTTTTCCACGCGGCACGACGATGTCCTCGTTGAGTTTCGTCAGCCCCGTGTCGCGGAGCGCGTAGGAAAATT
>JAYVQV010000317.1:0-6845 GCA_043776855.1 Limisphaerales bacterium
CACGCTCAAGCCGTTCGTGAACACGACGCTGTTGGTTCCGCTCAACCAGTTCGCGGTGGTCGCCAGATCCCAGACGTTGCCGGCGCCATCGCCGCGCCAGACGAGCGCGGTCGGCGGGGCGAGCGTCGTGGCGCTGTTCGTGTTCGAGTAGGCGGAATTGCCCGCGCCGTTCGCGGCGCGGACGCGGTAGTAATAAGTCGTGCTCCCGGCGAGGCCGCCGTCGGAATAATTCGTCACGTTGATTCCCACCGAACCGATCTGCGCGAAGTTGGTGTTGTCCGGCGCGCGTTCGATGAGGAAATTATTTTCGTTCGTGGAATTATCGTTCCATTTCAAATCAATCTGCGCCGCGCTCGCGGTGGTGGCGATGAGTCCGCCCGGCGCGGCGGGCGGCACGGTGTTGCTGTCGGAAATGATGCTCAAGGTTCCGCTCGTGTTCAGCGCGGCAACGCTCCACGCCAGGCCGGGGTTCAACGCTGGCAACGACAGCGTGTTGAACGAACCGGCGTAAGTGACGGCGTCAAAAATTTTGAAGCTGTCATTCGCGGCGAGAGTTCCAGATAGATTGGTGACGCTCAACGTCCCGCCGTAGGTCAGCGCGGCGTTGCCATCCACGAGGTCGCGCGTGCTGGCGGTCTTGTTAATTTTTATGGCCGTCGTGCTGCCGCCGGCGAGCGTGACGTTGGCATTGAATACCAGCGTGCCGATGGCGTTGTTACCGGGCGAAAGTTTTCCGTTCACGGTGGCCACGCCGCCGATGATGCCGTTGCCGCCGAGCGTTCCTGCCGCGCCGACGGTGACGACGCTGGTGGAGTTCGAGCCGATGCCGTTGTAGAGGAGCGTGCCGCCGTTCACCGTCGTCGGGCCGGTGTGCGTGAGGTTTGTGCCGGTCCACGTCCACGTTCCCGTGCCGATTTTGATGAAGCCGACGTTGTTGTAAGTGCTGCCCGCGAACGTCGCGGAAGTATTCAGACTGCCGACGCTCCAGTTCACGGCGACGCCATCGCTGCCCGTGCCGCCGGCCGCATTGCCGCCGAGCGAGCCGCTCAATTCACCGAGCGAAATCGTCGGCGTGCCGCCCACGCGATTTTGAAAGCTGGCGAGATTGCCGACGTTGACCTTGGCGTTCAGCAGGCCGGCGGAATTATTGATGCGGAAACTGCCGCCGTCGGCATCGCTGATGACGTTGAGCTGGCCGGTGAAGGCGGACCAGTTGCCGTTGAAATCCGTGCGGACGTAGGGCGACATCACGGTGAACGTGCCGCCGCCGGTCAGCGTCCCCGTCATCGTCGAACGGCCATCGCAGTCAATGCGCCCGGTGGTGTTGCTCAACACGGTGAAGTTTTGCGCGTAGGTGTAGCTCGCCTGCAAATCGAGATAGCTCAACGTGCCGTTGCTGAAAGTCACGGAACCGGTGCCGAGGCCGTAACGATTGCCGCTGCCGCCGGAGCCGCCGAGGACAATGCTGCCGCCGGAAATAAATGTGCCGCCGCTGTAACTGTTGCTCGCGGTGAGTGCGAGCGTGCCGCCGCCAAGTTTTTGCAACGCGCCGCTGCCGACGACGGTGTTCGCGATGGTGAGCTGGTCGGCGGCGTTGAAGACATCGAGCGAATTCGTTCCCGCGTTCAAAGTCATGCCGCGATCCGTGTAGGATTCGCTCATGATGCGGAGCGTGGGGCTGCCGGACAAAACCAGATTGGTCGGACTCGCGCCGGGATTGCCGAGCGGGCTGGGAAAACCGATGGCGTCCAATTCGGAAACGATGGTCAGGCCGCCCGCGAGCCGCGTGGGGCCGGTGAAATTATTATTGATGGCGGTGATCGTGAGCGTGCCGGTGTTGGATTTCACGAGGCTGCCGCTGCCGATGATCGCGCCGCTGCCGGACAAAATATAATTCGCCGTGCTGTCCACGATGACGCTGGCGGCGATGAGCGAGTCGGAAAGATTCACCGTGAGGTTGGAGGAACCGGTGTTGTCGAAGCGCACCGAATCCTGCGGCACAAAAATATCTTTCGTCACGCTGTTGAGCCAGTTGCTGCTGACGGCGAGGTCCCAGAGATTTCCACTTTGTCCGCCAGTCCAGGTGAGCGTCGCGGGCGGACGCACATTTTTTACGACCAGTGCGATCTGGCCCGGCGGATTCGTGAACGCGACGGGAATGCCTTCGAGGCCGGAAACTTTCAGCGCGCCGATGCCGCCGCTCAACGTGCCGGAATAATTGATGAGCGGATAAACGCCGGGCGGCAACGTGGCGTTGAGCTTGCGGATGACAAAAGTGTTCGTGCCGGTGAACGTGAGATTGCCGCTGATGTTCGCAAGGTCGTTGGTCTTGATTGTGCCGGTGGCATCATCGGAGAGATCGAAATCATTCAGCGTGAGGCCGAGCATGGTGACGTTGCTGCTGATGGTCAACGTGCCGGGCGCATTGGTTCCCGCGCCGGGCGAGAAACCTGAACCCGGTCGCAGCGTTACTGCGGAGCCTACGACACCGTTGCCGCCGAGCCGGCCATCGAGCCACACGCCGCCGCGCACGGTGACGGGACTGGATGGGAGCGAGCCGTTCACGACGAACGGTCCTTCCGCGATGAGCGTCGCGCCGGTGTAATTATTCGTGCCGTTGAAAGTCAGACTGCCTTTGCCCGCCTTGGTGAGTTTCATCGCACCGTCGAGTGAACCGCCGCCGCTGAAAATAAAATTTTTCGGCGAGTAAACCGTGACTTCACCCGGCGTGAGCGAACTGGTGAGATTGATTGCCGTGTTGTTCGAGCCGGTCATGTCGAAGAGAACTGTGTCGCTGGGATTGAAGGCGACGGGAATGGTATTCGAGACCCAGAGATTATTTGTCATCCAATTCGCCGTGGTGCTCGCATCCCAGTCATTCGTGCCGCTGCCGCGCCAGACAAGTTTCGCGTTGGAGTAGGGCGCGGGGGCAGGGGGTTCCATGCCGTTGCCGAGATAGTAATCAACGTAGCTGGACTGCACATAACCCTTCACGGTGGTTTGGTCGCGATACTGCGCGTTGTGCATGAGCGTGTAGAGGCGGACGCTGGCGGGATTTTTGGTGGTGTAAATCCGCATCTCGGAATTGTCGTTCGCGACGCACAGATATTCTTCGCGCCAGTCGCCGAACAGGTCGCCCCAAAATTGCGGACGCCCGCCGTAGGCTTGATAAACTCCCGGCGGCGTTTCGTTGTAGATGGTGTAGATGCGGCCGAGGTTCGCCGGGTCAGTCGCGTAAAACTTACTGATGGCCGGACTTTCCGCCGTGCTGCCGACGGTCGCGACGAACTCGCGGCTCAAATCGCCATCCCACCAAATCGTTTCCGGCGGGAAAGGTTTGCTCGTGTAAAGCACGTCGCCCTTGGAATTGTAAATGTTCGCCTGCGTGGAAAAAAATTCGCAGCCCTTGGAACTCGGATCGAAATCACCCGCGACACCGCGGCCCACGTCCACGACGTTGCCCGCATACCATTTCTTGATCATGTTTCCGTTGGCCGGATCAATGAGCGCGGTGGCCAGGCCGCTGCCGTTGTTTTGCTGGATGAGAAACATTTCCAAGCCGGGACGTTCGGGGTCAATGTCCGTCGTATGAAAACGGTCGCCGTGGATCACTTCGTTCATCGCGTAAAGCTGCGTGCCGTCGTCCTTCAACCCGTGGCCGACGTCGAGGTAATCATCCTTGCCGTCGTGGGTGGTGTCGGCGAAACGGATTTGATGCGCGGTGGCCGAGTGGGTCAAGGTCGCAAAGTCGCGCGACCAGCGCTGCGTCAAAACGCCGTTGCGATAATCCCAAGTCGTGGCGACATCATTGAAACCCAAGTCAGTGCGGCGGTTCGACGCCTGCCAGAAAGCCGAAGGCCGCACGCCATCGCAGTAGAGCACGCCCATGTGACCGTTCATCTGGCCGTCGGAAAGATACGGATTCGGAATCGTGGCGCGGGCTTTTTCTACGCCGGTCATTCCATCCAAGATGGAAAGATATTGCACGCGATCATCCGTGCCGCCGACCACGGTGTTGTCCGAAAAAATTACGCCCTTCGCGGTGCGGACGATGACTTCCGCCTTGCCATCGCCATCGAGATCGAACGCCGTCACGTTGTCACCGTGGCCGATGCCGATGGTGGAGGAGCCGGGTTCAATGTTGTATTGGTTGACGCTGTTGTAACCCATGTCCATGCGCCAGAGAAAAGTGCCGTCGCGTTTGTAGGCTTCCAGAAATTGATTCGTGGCGATGGTGGGATTGTAGCGGTCCACCACGAAATCATATTCGCCATCGCCATCGAAATCGCCGACCCAGCAGAACTTGATTTTGTAATTGACGCCATTCGTCAAAGGCGACGGCTGGATGGTGACGGGAAAATACTGGCGGATGGTCGCATTGACGGGAAGCGTGTTGGACGACAGGCCGAGCGGATTGGCGAAGGTGTCCGCGACTTCCACGCCGTTCACGACGGGCAGCACGGAATAAGTGTAGGCGGTGGAACTCAAATTCGCCGGCGTGTCCACATAGTCCGTCGTGTTCATGAGCGGCAGGGAATTTAATTTCACCGGCGCGCCCGCGTTGGCGGCGCGATACAAGTTGAAGCCCACATCGCTCGGATCATTTCCCAGCAAGCGCCACCCGACGTAAGTTTGCGTGCTGCTCGTGCGCAGGATGATCAGGCCGCGGCCAAGTTTTTCCATCTGGCGTTGCGCGGAGGCGGAAAAAACCAGTGAAATAAAAATTCCCGCCGCAATCACGCGACGGCAAAACGGCGCTAAAAAAATTGAATTCATTTGGACACTCAAATCTTACACCACGCCGGTAAAAATTTAATCGCCGAAACTGGTGACACGGGGTGCAGCTTGAAACTGTCCCGGTAGTAGAAATTAGCCAGCGGCCCCGTCCCTGCGCCCGGACAGGCGAGACGCCTGTGCTACAGCGGCGGCGAAGCCGCCGCCCAAAGTAGCGCAGGCGTCCCGCCTGCGGCTGGATCAGGACAGGGTCAAGCTGCACCCGGTGACACGCGGAGCGAATGGAGCGCGGGCGGCCCGCCCGCAAGTTGCCGTCAGGATCAGAAACGCGCGGACGAGCCGACCGCGCTCCGACCGCGCAGGCATCACGCGGCGCCCGTCACCCGTTGCCACAGCCAGAACGCCGCGATCAAAATCACCAGCGCAGAAATGACCCGTGCGCCGTGCCGCGCGAACCACGGCCAGCGTTCCAGCAACAACAACAGCGGCAGCAGCACCGCCGCCACCGTGAGCTGCCCGACTTCCACGCCGAGATTGAACGCGAGCAGCGGCTGGAACATCGCCGTGCCACTTGCCAGACCTTTTTCCTGCAACGCGCTGGCGAAGCCGAAGCCGTGGATCAAGCCGAAGCCGCACGTCAGCGCGTAACGATGCCAGGATTTTTCTCCCGCAGTGCGGGACCAGAAATTTTCCGCCGCCACAAAAATAATCGAAGCCGCGATGGCCGGTTCGATGATGCGCGATGAAACCGTGACGACGCCCAACGCCGCCAGCGCGAGCGTGACCGAGTGCGCCAGCGTGAAACCGGTGATGACCAGCAGCATCGTTTTCACCCGGCGGCAGCCCAGCAGCAGCGCGGTGAGAAACAGCAGATGGTCGAACGCGTCAATGTTCAGGATGTGGCCGACACCGAGATGGAAAAATTCGCCAAACGACGGAGTTATCGCTGGCTGGTCTGTTGGGCGCTGAATTTCCGCTGCGGCCACGGAAATTTTATTTATGGCGATGAAATTTGTTTCGGCTTGAGCCACTGAATTGGTGGCGACGTTGACGTGCGGGATAAAATCAAGCTGGTGGTCTTCAAACGAAAGAATTTTCCCGGCGAGCGTGTTGCCGTTTTCGTCCACGACCGCGAGCGCGCCCTTGGTCAGCTTCGTCGCCTCGTTCAAATAGCGCGCGTCCAGATGCAGCGGCCCGGCGGCGGGGCGCGCGTAAAAAAATCCGAAGACATATTCCAACCCGTCCGACCGCACGGTGGTTTTGACCGGCACGAGAACGGCGTCGCCCGCCTTCAACTCAAACATGCGCGCCGCACTTTCGGCGGGAAACGGAAAGACGACTTCCATTAGACCGGAACGCAACACGGCTTCTGGCCCGTGATCCAGAAAAGTTTTCGCCGCCTCCGTTCCCAGCGTGACATCCACCTCCACGTTGTCCTCGAACATCCAGACGCGCGCATTGTGATCAAACGGATTGTGCGCGCGGGCGCTGCTGGTGATGAAACCAGCGATGGCCAGCGTCAGGAAAATTTTGAAGATGAAAAAATAATTTCGGCTCATGGTGAAACAAGCACGCGGTAGAAATTCTGGCTGCCGTTCGCGGTGTCCGTGAAATTCAGCGGTGCGCCCGCGCCGTCCTGCGACGGGCCGACGTTCTGCCAGTTCGCGGCGTTGAGCGTCGGGCTGCGTTGCAATTGATAAGTATGGCCGTCGTAACCTTGGATGGTGAGATTGATCGCGCCGCCCGCGAGCGAGAAATTTTGCACGGCGATGTTTGTGGCGAGCAGCACGGTTCCGTTGTTGATAAAATTCACCGGCAAATTTTGCGCGCCGGTCAGGAGATCGAGCAGGCCGTTGTTGACGAACGTGCCGGTGACGGCGAGGCCGGAGCCATTGAGAAATTGCATCGCGCCGTTGTTCGTCACGTTGCCGGAAATTTCCAGCGCGCTGCCGCAGTTGGCGAGGACGGTTCCGTTGTTCAGAAGATTTCCGTTGATCGCGCCGCAGCCGGTGAGCGTGCCGCCGGAATTGATCTGCACCGTGTTCGCCGTGATGGTTCCCGGCAAATCCAGCGTGGCGGTGTTCGAGACAATGACGAAGTTCGTGGTCGTG
>JAYVQV010000318.1:0-6803 GCA_043776855.1 Limisphaerales bacterium
GCACTGCTTGATGGCCTCGATGGCGACCGCCTGCCATTTCTCGCGCTTGCTCTCCGCGCCTTCGCCATCAAGCTGCGTGACGACGCGCTCGGTGAGCAGCGGCACGATGCGGTTCGCACCTAACTCCACAGCTTTCTGAATGACGCCCTCGATAATTTTTCCTTTGGGAATTGCCACGAGCAAAGTGATGGCGCAGGCGGGAGCAGGCCGGGAAAAATTTTCTTTCACCGCGAGCGTCAGAAAATCTTTCGCCGCACTTTCCACCTCGCAAAGAAATTCGCCGCCCGCGCCGTCAAGCACCGTCACGCGTTCGCCGCGTTTCACGCGCAGAACGTGCAGCGCGTGGTGCGCCTCGCGGCCATCAAGTCGCAGCGAAGCGCCTTGGCAATTTTCCGGCGGCAGATAAAAGCGTTGCATAAACTTTGGTGGGGCGAGACTTCGTCGAGTCCAAACATCGTCCCCATTTTTTAATTAGGGCTCGACGGAGTCTCGCCCCACCGGCGGCAGGTCACTTAAAAAAACCTTTCGCCTTCTCAAAAAACCCGCTCGCAATCGGCGCTTGTTTACCATCGCAGAGTGCGGCGAACTCGTTCAGCTTCGTCCGTTGCGCGCTGTCGAGATGCGTCGGGATTTCCACCTGGATGCGGACGTGCAAATCGCCCTGGCCGTAGCCTTGCAAATTTTTCACGCCCTTGCCCTTCACGCGGAACGTTGTGCCGGGCTGCGTGCCGGCGGACATTTTAATCGTCGCGCGACCTTCAAGCGTCGGCACTTCGAGTTCCGAACCGAGCGCGGCCTGCACAAAACTCACCGGGATGTCGCAAATCAAATCATCGCCGTCGCGCTTGAAAATTTCGTGATGCTTCACGAACAGCACCACATACAGATCGCCACTCGGTCCACCGCGAAAACCCGCCTCGCCGTTGCCTTGCGAACGCAGGCGCGAACCGCCCTCGACGCCGGGCGGGATGCGGAGTTTAATTTTGGAAGTGTTCTGCGCCTTGCCGCTGCCGGAACATTTGCGGCACGGTTTATCCACCATGCGCCCCTGCCCTTTGCAGTGCGGGCAAGTCTGCGCGATGCTGAAAATCCCGCGCGCCGTCAGCACCTGGCCGCGTCCGCCGCAAGTGCCGCAGGTGCGCGTCTGCGAACCGGCTTCCGCACCTGCGCCCTTGCAGCTCTCGCACTTGTCGAGCTTGGTGACAGAAATTTCCTTCTCGCAACCGAGCGCCGCTTCTTCGAGCGAAATCTCCAGATCGTAACGCAAGTCATCGCCGCGCTGCGGGCCGGACGGATCGCCGCCGCCGCCGAACATATTTTCAAAAATGCTGCCGCTACCGCCGCCGAAAACTTCGCGGAAAATATCGAACGGATCGTGAAAGTCGCCGCTGCCGCCACCAGCACCGCCACGCGCGCGGGCGCGCGGGTCAAAGGCCGCGTGGCCGTATTGGTCGTAGGCGGCGCGCTTCTGCGGGTCGCTCAAAATTTCGTAGGCGTGGCTCAACTCCTTGAATTTGTCCTCGGCAGATTTATCGCCCGGATTTTTGTCCGGGTGAAATTTTACCGCGAGACGACGATAAGATTTTTTAAGTCCGTCCGCCGATTCTTCGCGGGTGATTTCGAGGATTTCGTAGTAGTCGCGAGCCATGGAATTAAAAATTAAAAATGCAAAATTAAAAAAGCCGGGTTGCCGGCAGCCGGCGGCCTTGTTTTTTAATTTTTAATTTTTCATTTTGCATTTTCAGCGGGTTTTTTGGCGACGATGACGGTGGCGGCGCGGAGCAGGCGGTCTTTCAATTTGTAACCCTTCCGCAACTGCTGGAGGACGTGGCCTTCCGGCACGTCGGCAGATTCCTGTTCGGAAACGGCTTCGTGAAAATTCGGGTCAAACGGTTTGCCCGCCGCATCAATCTCCTCCAGCCCGCTCTCGACGAGAACGCTCTTGAGCTGGGATTGAATCATCGTGACGCCGGATTGGAGCGAGGCATTTTTCCCGTCGGTCGTGGCCTGCGCGGCGGCGAGCGCCATCTCAAAATTATCGAGGACGGGCAAAAGTTTTTGCAGCAGCGACGCGGTGGCGTATTGCGCGGATTCAATTTTCTCGCGGGCGGCGCGCTTCTTGAAATTGTCAAAGTCGGCGGTGGTGCGGAGCAGGCGCTCCCAGTTTTCATCGGCCTTGGCGGCGCGGGTTTTCAGTTCCGCCAACTGCTCCGCGGTCAGCGGTGCGGTTTCGGCGGCAACGGTTTCAGTCGGCGGATTTTCGGTGGCGGTGTCACTCATGGTCTTTTTACGTCCAAACATTCAGGCGGGAAAATTAGCAGAAGCGGAAACGCCGGGCAATGCAGCAGTGGCACAGGCTTCTAGCCTGTGAGGACGTGTTTGAAAATGACAGAAGCATCCAATCCTCCTCGTCCTCGTCCTCGTCCTCGATTTTTCAGGGGTGGCGAGGACGAGGACGAATCCGAAAATAACATTTTCAGACATTCTGTGAGTTTATAAATTTGCCAGCCGTCGAAACACAACCACACAGGCCAGAGGCCTGTGCCACTATTTTCACTGCGGCGGGACGAGCTTTTGAAATTCCGGCAGGGCGCGCAGCGGGGCGATGTTCGGATCCTTTTGGATGAGGCTGATGATGTTCGGCGCCTTGGGATTCGCCGCGAGGCGTTTTGAGTTGAGGTTGAGTGCGAGCTTGAGGTCGGCCATGCCTTCGGCGACACGACCGCTCGCGGCCTCGACGGACGCCAGATAGTAGCGATGCTCCGGCGAGCCAGGTTCCAAGGCGATGAGCTTGTGCAGAGTTTTTTCCAAGCCGGCCATGTTGCCCAACTGCCCGAAAAATTGTTCGAGCGCGGCGGCTTCCTGAAGCTGGATGTTCGGGTTGTCAATCGCCTGGTTGAACAGTTCGAGGGCGCGGGCGTTTTGCTGGACGGAAAGCAGCGTGGCGCCGAGCGTGATGAGGTTGGTGATGTTTTCGGGATGCGCGCGCGCGGTGGCTTCCATCTGCTCCAACTGGCCGAGCATGGCGGTGCGTCCCGCGTTCTGTTCGCGGAAGGCCTTCAGGTCAGAAATGGTCTTGTCCAGTTGACCGTTGTAGGGATCGAGTTTCTTACAGGTCTCGCAGAGGAGAATGGCGTCCTCGAAACGGCCTTGCGAGAGCAGGAAGTTGATGTAACGGAAGACGGCTTCCGGGCTGTAGGGACAGAACGCGAACGCCTGCTTGAAGGCGAAGTCCGTCTCGCGGATGAGCGCGGCCTGCGACGCGGGAGATTTCTGGCGGTATTCCGGCGCTGGCGGATTGCGTAAATCGCAACGCCACGCATACATTCCAGCTTGTGAACTGCGGAGCTTGGAGAACGCTTTTTGACCGTCGTCATCGCGCACGAAAGCACGCGAACCTTTGAAGCCTTTGTAGTTGTTGCCGACGTAAGTGCGGGTGGCGAACTCGCAAATTTCTTTCACGGTCGTGTTGTAGTCAATGAAGTCGCCACAGAGGCGGGTGGAAAAATCTTTCCAGAACTTGTGATCCAGATCCATCACTTCCTGGGAAAGTTCGGGGACGGGATGGCGGTTGATCTTCATGATGATGCCGAACGGGGTTTCGTAGGGATACATCCATTCGAGCGGGAAACTTTCTTCGATATAGAATTCATTCGTCGTGTTGTCGAAGATGACTTTGCACAGGAGGCCGTTGATGTTCATCACGTCCACCTGGCCGGAAATCTGGATGCGGCCGTCCGGGCTGGAAAGCTGTTTCTGGCGGGCGTAATCCTGGAAGCACGCCTGCGAGTCGGCGGGCGTGGGGATGTAGATTTCGTTTTTCGGATAAACACCTTCAGCGCGGCGGCGGGTTTCGATGCGCTTGCCGTTGGCGATGAAAAATTTGTCGAGCGTGCCTTCGAGGATGTTGGCGACACCTTCAATCAGCCGGTTGCCGGAATCGCCGCTGCCGGACTCGATGCCGTCGGTCAAAATCGTGCCGGGCGCGGTAATGCCCCCGACGGCGCAAACGTATTTGAAGAGACGCCCGAAGAACGGCGGGTCAATCTGCAGCGAGCGGTTGTATTGCGAGCGCAGGTAGTCGAGATAGGTTCCGTCGGCCAGCGCGTTCTGCGTGATGAGATAACAGTCACGGCGGTCAAAGTGCTGATCCTGCTCGGGCTGGCATTTCGACGGAATGAAACTGTCGCAGAAAATCGCGTAGGTCGGACAAAAACGTCCCGGGTCAGTGCCGCCATACACAATGCTGTCGCGCGCCATTTCGGGATAAATCTTTTTGGCGTTGGCCGCGTCTTTGAGCAGCTCGGTGCGTTTGACGTTGTCGTAGGTGAGCTTGCCGTCCGCCGCGAGATACGGCGGCGTGAACATATCGTGGCCGAACCAATAGCCGAACCAGTGGTTGCGCTGTTCGCATTTATACCAGTGCGTCATGCCGGACCAGACGGGCGCGACACAGAAAAGTGCCAGCACGATGAACACCGGGCCGCGTTTGCGATAGAACAGCAGCGCGAGGACGAACACCACGGGAATCGCCAGCAGAATGAGGCCGGCAAAAACCGGCACGCCATATTGATCCGCCTCGAACGCCCTCGCGATGCTGTGCGGAATTTCGGAAAGTCCAAACTGGCCGTCTGGGCCGAAGGCCAGATACTCCCATCCGCCCCATTTGGAAAATGGCAGCCACGAAACCTGCAACTGCCCCGCCTTGCCGAAGTAAAGTTTGCCGATGGACTCGACCAGCGTGTAGGCCGCGAGCAACGCCGCCACGCCGCCGCCGATGAGGCCGGTGCGCCGGAAATTCTGATAGTGCGTCGCGATGTAGGCCGCGAGGATGACAAACCCGTAGCCAATCAGAATGCCAAAAAAACCGTGCGACGCGGTGAAGAAAACCTTGTTCAAATCCGATGTGGAACGGTCGGCGGTGACGTTCAACACCATCACCAACTGGACCGAGAGCATCAGGTAAATCGCCGTGATACCGAGCAGCCAGCCGCGTTCGCGCGATTTCATTTTCCACAGGAACAGGAACGGCAGCACGCCGATGAACATATAGACCCAGCTAAACGACTGCGACAGACCTTCCGCCAGATAATACATCTGGTAGAAGAAGCGCGACGGGTCAGCGAACAGGTTCACGCCTTCGCCCGTGCCGTATTGGCCGCGGCTGATCATATGGAAGAAACCTTCCACCGTGCGCGGATACGCCCATTGCATTGGCGGAACCGTCATGCACGAAACCGCCGAGTAAAAATAAACGCCCACCCCGAACGCCCACATCAAACCGCACATGAGGATGGATTTCCATTCCGTGAAAAGCTTGTTCGTCTTGATGAACAACCATGACGCCGCCGCCATCGAACCAATGCCGACGATGTGGAAAAGTAATTGCTCCGTGTTCGTCATCGCGTTCAACGCCGGGACAGTCTTCCTGCCAATGAAGTAAAGGAAGGTAAAGTAAATCAGACCGTTGACGGCAAACATATCGCGACCCAGACGCGGGAGAATCAACGCAATCAAAATCTGCACGCCCACCGCGCTCAAGATCAAGCTCTGGTGAATCGTCGCAATCCAGCCGTAAAGCAGCATCGCAAAATAAAGATACCAGCGCTGGTGCGGCGCATACATCCAGCGCATGAGCAGCGCGAGCATCGCCAGCATCCACGGCACACCGAAGATGGAGATGCGGTTGACCACGACCGACTCCTTCCACATATAACCGCCGAGGCCGAGCAACATTCCCGCGACAATGCCGGACACGATGCAGATGGCGTTCTCCCAACGGCGGTCAACGGATTTCAATTCCTCGATGCCTTCGATGATCATGCTGCCGCCGCGCGAAACCATCAGCGCCAGCAAACCGCAACCCATCGCCGAGGCGAACGACTGGCCGACTTCCACGCGCCACGCGACGTTGCCAAACGGCACGATGACCGTCCAAATCCAACTGTAGATGGACCAGAACGCGTAGCCCGGCGGATGCGGAATGCCCGCGTAGAATGATCCCGTGCAAAGCTCGCCGGAATCTTCCAAGGTCTGCTCCGGCGCCAGCGTCCAGAGATAAACGGCCCACACGGAAACGAAGGCGATGAGCAAGGCGAACCAGTCAATCGGCCGGAACATCGGCGGGACTTTGATGGGCACAACGGGAGCGGCGGCGGGTTTGACGGCTTCCTTGGATTTGGCGACCGCTTTGTTGGATTCAGCCTTTACGTTCTGCTTCTTCGGATTTTCCATTTCAAAAAAACTTTCTAAAAAAATCAGTTACTTGCGTTGGTTGCCGGCTTGGAGCCGAATTGAAAGCCGATACTAGACTGGAAACCACCCTTGTTTGTCCAATCAAAAGTGACTTGATCCACGCGATTGACGGACTCGGATGCGAAATCGCGCGCCGACACCGCGTTGCTTCCCGCCGTGCTGCTGACAAAAAGCACCGGCCGACTTTCGCGCCACGCCAGCCCGCCGTTGAAATGAAACATCATCACCGCAAACAGCAGGCACGCCATCGCCGGGGCAACGTGCTGCCAGTTCCAGCCCGGCGATTCTGCTGCCGCCGCCGCGCGGAAAATTCGCGCCTTAAGCCTCGCCGACGGCGGACGCAGACGCCAGCCACGCAATTGATTCTCGTCCATCTCTTTCATAAGCGACTCCTTCCTCCGGCTCGCCACAGCGCGCGAGCGCGGCGGCGGCCAGTTTTAATTTCATCTTCTGCAAACCGTAGCGGTAACGTCCCGCCGCCGTGTTCGGCGAAATGTCCAGCAGCCCGCCGATCTCCTCAAACGTGCAGCCGTGCCACACCTTCAGCA
>JAYVQV010000319.1:0-6767 GCA_043776855.1 Limisphaerales bacterium
GGTGCAAGCGGTCGGCGCGAGTTACACGCGCATGAGTCCGCAGATGGCGGGGAAAATTGTCGGGCAACTGACGGCGGGGCAGTCTATTTCCGTTGGTGGAAAAACTTTCACCTTCGCACTGCGTCCGGAACGGCAGTATTTCCCGTTCTCGCTGACATTGATCAAAGCCACACATACGGTTTATGACGGCACGATGACGTCTAATAACCCAGAAGGTATCCCGAAAGATTTTCGCAGCCGCGTGCGTCTGCAAAATACGACCACGCAGGAAAATCGCGAGACGGACATCTTCATGAATGCCCCGCTACGCTATGCTGGGCTGACGTTTTATCAGTTGCAGATGGACGCAGGCGAGGCCACGCAGCGCGCGGGTCGCACGCCCAACACCGTGCTGCAAATCGTCCGCAACCCCGGCTGGCTCACGCCGTATCTCGGCTGCGGGCTGGTGGCGGCGGGACTCGTGATTCAATTCATGTTCCACCTCGTCGGCTTTATTTCAAAAAGGAAAACGAAATGAAAACCGATTGGAAGGCTGCCGCCGTGAGGGCGCTGGTGCCGGATAAATTAGTTTTAACGACCGCCCTCACCCCGGCCCTCTCCCCCGAGGAGAGGGAGAAACGCTCGCCGCGTTTTGGCAAGACGGACGCGCTAGAAAACCGAGCCGCGCTTATTTCAAACAGAACACTGGCGGCGATTGCAACCGAGACGAACAAAATTTTCCGCGACGGGCGCAGCTTTCCCCTCTCCCCGGGGGAGAGGGTTAGGGTGAGGGCGAGCGTGATTCAAAATATAAAGTCATCGAATTGGATGATGAGTGCGCCATGAAAAAACTTTTTCAAAAATGGTTTCCGCTGTTCCTGATGCTGGCGATGGCGTTGTGGTTTTTCGGAAAGCTGTCGCCGGTGAAAGACCAAGATTTCGCGTTCACGCAATTCGGTGAATTGCCCGTTACCGCGAACGGCCGGGTGCAGCCGCTGGATTCGCTCGCGCGGAACGCGCTGCTGCAACTGCGCGAGAAGCAGACGCTCAACACCGAGCCGTGGAAGGCTTGGAATGAAAAGCCCCGCATCATCACCGCGCGGGAATGGCTGGCGAACGTGATGATGAACGCTACCGTGGCGGATGAATGGCCGGCGTTCCGCGTGGACAATCCGGATTTAATTTCGCTGCTGAAATTGCCGGAGAAGGACGCCGCGAAAAAATCTGACGGGAAACATTATTCATGGAACCAGATTTCGATTTCGTTTCCCGAACTCCATCGCGAGAGCCAGCGGATTGAGACGAACACGGTCGCGCAAAATCGCACGGCCTACGAGCGCGCGGTGGTGAAGTTGAACCAGCGCATCCTGCTCTACGCGCAGTTGAAAAACGCCGTGCAACCTGCCGACGTGGCCGACTGGCCGGCGGAACTCGCGGCGTATGAAGCCATGATTCCCGCTGCGGTCAAGGCGGCGAAGGCGCAGCAGGCGGGAGAAAAATTTGACGAGCAAATGTTCGCGCAGTTCGCGGGCTACATTCAGACGTTTCAATTTATGGGCAGCCTGGAGCCGCCGCTGATTTTGCCGCCGGCGGAAAATTCCCGCGAATGGCGGCGCACCTGCGAGGCGTTGCTGGACGCGCCGCGTGGCGTGCCGGTGGATAGCGCCATCCGCGATTACGCGAAAATGTCCGGCGCACTTGTGGCGAACAAACCCGATGAGTTCAACGCCGCGCTGAAGGACTACTGTTCCTCGCTCGTGCCGATGCAGACGCGGGCGCTGGCGAAAGCGCGCGCGGAAGTTTTCTTCAACCAGATGGAGCCGTTTTACAACGCGATGGTCATCTACGTTCTCGCCGGGCTGCTCGCGATTTTTTCGTGGTTGAAGGCGTCGCCTTCGGTCGGAGCGCCGAGCACCCGCTCGGCGCGTTTGGAAAGCGACCCGGTTCGAGCCGAGCAGGTGCTCGGCGCTCCGGGCGAAACGCTGCGCCGCTCGTCCGTCTGGCTCGTCGGCCTCGCGCTCGTCATCCACACTACCGGCCTCGTGTATCGCATGGTGCTGGAAGGGCGTCCGCCGGTGACGAATCTTTATTCTTCGGCCATCTTCATCGGCTGGGGCGCGTGTGTGCTCGGTTTGATTCTGGAAAAATTTCACAAGAACGGCATCGGCGTGGTCACTTCGTCGGGCATCGGTTTCATCACGCTCATCATCGCGCATCACCTCGCGTTGGAAGGCGACACGATGGAGATGATGCGCGCAGTGCTGGACACAAATTTTTGGCTCGCCACGCACGTCGTCGCCGTGACCGTCGGTTACGCGAGCACGTTCGTCGCGGGATTTCTGGCGCTGATTTATATTTTGCGCGGCGTGTTCACCAAGACGTTGGACGAAGCCACGGGAAAATCTTTGGCGCGGATGATTTACGGCATCGTGTGTTTCGCGACGCTGTTCAGTTTTGTCGGCACGGTGTTGGGCGGCATCTGGGCGGATCAATCGTGGGGACGCTTTTGGGGCTGGGACCCGAAGGAGAACGGCGCGCTCATCATCGTGTTGTGGAACGCGCTCATTCTGCACCTGCGCTGGGGCGGCATCGTGCGCGAACGCGGCCTTGTCGTGTGCGCCATCGGCGGGAACATCGTGACGAGCTGGTCGTGGTTCGGCGTGAACATGCTGGGCATCGGGCTGCACAGCTACGGTTTTACGGACGCGGCGTTCAAATGGCTGCTGGCATTTGTGGCGAGCCAGTTGTTTTTTATCGCGCTGGGTTTGCTGCCGGGGAAGTGGTGGAAAAGTTTTCGCGGAACGCCAGCGTGAGTTTGCGGTAAGAAATTTTCAAATAAAAAAATCCCGCTGAATTTCTTTTCAACGGGATTTTTATTTTTTAGGGATGGCGAATCAATCAATTTTTATCGGCTCAAATTTCGGCGCGCACCAATGGTGAACCGCGAACGCGATCAAATACGCGAATGGGAGAATGTGCAGCAGTTGGGTGTAGGCACCGATTTCATTGCCAGCGGCTTTGAATTGATCCAGCAGTTTGCCGCAGTAGATCGGGAAGAGCACCCCGCCGATTGCTCCCGCCGTGCCACCGATACCGACGATGGACGCAACAGCTTTTTTTGGAAACATGTCGGAGACAGTGGTGTAGAGGTTGGCCGACCACGCCTGATGCGCGGAACCGGCGAGGGCGATGAGGAGCACGGCGGGCCAGACGCTAAATTTCGTGGCGAAGAAAACGGGGATGACGCACAGCGCAAAGAGAAACATTCCTGTCTTGCGGGCGCGGGTGACGGTCCAGCCGCGTTGCGTGAGGTGGCCGGTAAGCCAGCCGCCAAAGATGCTCAACACGGTGATGATGGTGTAAATCGTGACGAGGTGAACCCAGCTTTTCTTGATGTCGAGGCCGTAGGCTTTTTTGAAAAAATCCGGGAGCCAGATAAGAAAGAACCACCAAACGGGATCAGTCAGAAATTTTGCGGTGATGAACGACCACGTCTGCCGATGGCGCAGCAGTTGCAGCCATGGAACCTTTTCTTCGCCGGTTCCTTGGTCGTCCTGATCGCTGCGGATGTGCGCGAGTTCGGCGTCGGAAATTTTTTTAATTTTTTCCGGGATGTTGTAGAACGGCCACCAGAACAGCAGCCAGATGAAACCCACGATGCCCGCGACAACGAATGCCGCCTGCCAACCCCAGGTGTGAGTCAAAAACGGCAGCGATTGATCCCAGCCGTGCCGGATGCAAAACGCTTTCCAGCCCCATTCGGATTCAGTGCTGGCGACCCACGGGATGAGCGCGGGAGCGAGAATCGCACCGACGTTCGCGCCGGAATTAAAAATACTCGTGGCAAGCGCGCGTTCCTTTTTTGGAAACCAGAGCGCGACGGCTTTAATCGCGGAAGGAAAATTTCCGCCTTCACCCAAACCGAGCGCGACACGGGCGTAAATAAATCCACGGAAGGAGCCGACGAACGCATGGCTCATCGCGGCAATGCTCCACGCGGTGATGGAGACGGCGTAGCCGACCTTGGTGCCGAAGCGATCCACGAACCAGCCGAAGCCGAGCAGGCCGATGGCGTAGGCAAATTGAAACGCGGAATTGACCCAGCCGAACTGTTCGTTCGTCCAGCCAATTTCCTTGTCGAGGGTGCCTTTCAACAGCGACAGGATCTGGCGATCCATGTAGTTGATGGTGGTGGCGAAAAAAAGCAGCGCGCAGATGACCCAGCGGTAGCGGCTGATGGCGGGACGGGAATTCATGGCCGCGAGGATTGCCCAAACGGGACAACCGTTCAAGCGCGGAAATCCAACTTTACAAGACGCCTCATTTTCTGCCATGCTTGCGCGCTTATGTTGAAGAAATTTCTTATGCTTTTGCCCGTGGTGCTGCTCGCTGGCTGCACGACCGGCCAGTTCACGCGCCTAACCCCAAACCAGCAGGCGCGCAATGCGAACAACCTTTACCCCGTCGAGGTGGCGTTCCATTCCGATCAACAGGCGCTGCGTTGGGACAGCATCAAGCCCTACGTCATCGTCAACGGCCAGCCGTCGCCGCTGCGCCCGGTGCCGATGGTGCAGAACCGCTGGGAAGGCCTCGTGCAGATGCCGCCAGGTGCCAGCTCGGTGCAATACAAGTTCAAGTTCGATTACCTCTACAACAGCTTCGGCAAACCGCCGCAGCCAAACAGCGAAGCTTCCAAGACCTACACGCTGAAGGTGGTTGACCAATAATTTCCCTGCCGGAAAAACAAAAGCGCGGACAAGAAATTGTCCGCGCTTTTTTTATTTTTCCACCAAGTCTGTCGGCAACGTTAAGTTAATGATGGAAAGTTTGCGGGCTGATAAAGAAGGCGATGACGATCAGGACAAAACCGAAAACTTGATAAGCAAACGGTCTTCTGGCTGACGGCCAGTGAACAATCAAAAAGAACAATTGCACGATGGGAATAAACAGGCAGGCCAGCCCCCACCAGATGCTTTCACGAAACGCCGCCACAAGAAACCACAGCCCGCCAAAAACGAAAACCAACACTCCGGCCGCAAAAGCAATCCCGCTGAAAAGATTCGGATCCATTGGGTAAGACTGTTCGCTGACATCAGCTATCGTCAACGCCAAAAGAGACCTCTACAAAAGTGGAGCGCGACTCTGTGAGCCGCAGCCCGGCTCGTTGCCAATCAAGCTGCTGCGGGTCATAGACCCGCGCTCCGAATTCAAGCGGGTGACTTTTGCAGAGGTCTCCAAAAGAGTTGCAATTTCCCTGAAGAATTCAACGACGCTTCGGACGCAGAATCAATGCCTTCTTCTCCGTGCCATCCACTTCCACACTCTGCGTCTCCACGTCCGGGTCGTCGCGCAATGCCTGATGCACGATGCGGCGGTCGAAGGATCCCATCGGCTCCAGTTCCACGATGTCACCATAACGGCGGACTTTTTCGGCGGCGTCCTGCGCCTTTTTCACGAGCGCCTCGCGGGCTTGCGTGCGGTAGCCGCCCACGTCCACGGTCACTTTCGGCGCGCTCTGGTCTTGCTGGAACAAAATGCGGTTCGTGAGGTATTGCAGGTCGGCGAGCGTCTGGCCGGCGCGACCGATGAGGCGGCCGGAATCTTCCGTCGTCACGTCGAGTGTGAGTTCACCGGCAAACATTTTTTCCTCCACGGTCACGGCGAAGCCGAGCGAGCCGAGGATTTTTTCAACGATTTCTTTCGGGGCGGGCATAAGAATTAAAAATTAAAAATGCAAAATTAAAAATGCGGGCGGCGCTACCGTTTTTGAATTTTTAATTTTGCATTGAGCTATTTTTTCTTTTTCGGCGGCCCCGTCAATGCCGGAGTGGCGGGGGCGACGGTCACGACGGGGTCATTGGCCTTCGTCAATTTCGTTTGCACCACCGTGAGCAGGTTGTTGACTGTCCAGTAGAGCGCGAGGCCGGAGGAATAATTGTAGAGGAACAAAATGAAAATCGCCGGCAGCCAGCGCATCATCTTCTGTTGCGCGGGATCCATGCCCGGCGAGGCGGGCGTGAGGTGCGACTGCCAGAGCATCGAAACGCCCATCAAAATCGGCAGCAGGTTGAACGGCATTCCTTCGGGTGAGCTAAGACCAAATGGCAGGAACGTGATGCCGGGAATCATGAACAGCGTGTCTGGCTTGGACAAATCCACCGCCCACAGAAAGCTCGCGCCGCGCAATTCAATCGCGCTGCGGATCATGATGAAGAAGCCGATGAACACCGGCATCTGCACCAGCATCGGCAGGCAGCCGCTCACCGGGCTGACCTTGTGCTTCTTGTAAAGTTCCCATTGCTTGGACGTGAGCTTTTGCACGTCGTCCTTGTATTTTTCTTTGAGCGCGTTCAGCTCCGGCGCAAGCGCCTGCATTTTTTTCATCGAACGCGTGCTCTTCGCTGTGAGCGGCCAGAAGAGCAGCTTGATGAGAATCGTGATGAGCACAATCGTCCAGCCGTAGCCTAGGCCAATCAAATCATGCAACGCATTCAACGCCGACAGCAGCAGCTTGGCGAAGAACGTGCCGATGCCCCAGAAGCTCGCGAAGCCCGTGCCGAAATTCATCACTTGATCGGCGCCGTTCTTACGCTCGTCCGCGATGCGCGCCAGCGTGCGAAATTCTTTCGGCCCGGCGAACAAATCAATCTGCCGCTCGATGGAGGAATTGGCCGTCAGCGTTTGCGCCGGATACACGAGCGCGGTTTGGACGCCTTGAGGTGCAGCGGCGTTGGTCGCTGAACCAGAATCCTGAAAGTGCGGCAGCGTCACCGAGCGCGCGACCATTT
>JAYVQV010000320.1:0-6764 GCA_043776855.1 Limisphaerales bacterium
GATGCCTTCCGTCGGATGATAATGGCCGGCGTCGAGCGTCAGCAATTTTTTGCGGCTGACCGCGTAGCCTAGATAAAACTCATGCGACCCGACGACAAAATTTTCGCTGCCAATGCCAAACAACTTTGGCTCAACCGCATCAAGGTTCAGCTTCGGAGAAATTTGCTTTTTGAAAATCGCATCCAGCGATTCCGCGAGACGTTCGCGCGGCGCAACGCGGTCGGCGGGCGTGTCCTTCATGCCGTCAGGAATCCAAACATTCGTTACACAGGTTTTACCGAGCGCCTTGCCCATCGCCGCGCCGATTTCACGGCTGCGGATGCAATGCTCAATCCAGAACTGGCGAATCCCCTTGTCAGCATTGGACAAAGTGAATCCGTCCGCCGCCTTTGGATGCGAGAAGCACGTCGGGTTGAAGTCGAGGCCCATGCCGTTTTTCTTCGCCCAAGAAATCCAGTTCGCAAAATGTTTCGGCTCAATGGCGTCGCGATCCACTTTCTTGCCGCCGAACTCGCCGTAGAACGCGTGCAGGTTCAAACGATGTTTGCCGGGAATGAGCGACAACGTCTTGTCGAGATTGGCGCGCAGTTCTTCCGGCGTGCGCGCCTTGCCGGGATAATTGCCGGTGACGGCCAAACCGTTGCCGAGCGACCCGCCGAAGTTTTCAAAGCCGCCCACGTCATCACCTTGCCAGCAGTGCAGCGAAATGGGGATGGTCGCGAGGGTTTCCAGCGCGTGATCCACATCCACCCGAGGGCGGCGTAACGTTCTTGGGCTAGCGAAAAAGATTTGGCAATGTTCATGTGAGAATGAAAAATACCGGAAATAACGAGTGAAAGCTAATCCCGTAAACGCGGGTGGGTGAAAATGGTGAAGCCATATTGCCAACCAGCCAAAGTCCGAAGGCTCGTTTCAAAAGCGAGCTGGTTTGATGGCCTTAGGGAAGCGCTGAACAAAGAGGCGATTCATTTATTGCCCACTCGTTATCCAAGCATTTTGCAACAAAACAAAATGCCGAAACGAATTATTCAGCGCTTCCCTAGAGCAAGCCATTCTGCTCGTTATAGAATGATTCGGCCATGCTCCTAAAAAATTGTCTGACTTTATTTTTGAAACTGATCCTTCAAGCGTCAAAGCACATTTGCATTAAAAAATTTTGCCACCGATACCACGCCTGAAGATTTCCAATCGGTATTCAATACGCACGTCCTCGCGGCGCACGCGCTGACGCGGACGTTGGTTCCTGAAATAGTTACGCGCGGGCGTGGTTCGGTGTTGTTCACATCTTCGATGGCGGCGTTCTTGGGCGTGCCGCAAGTGCTTGCCTAGTCATGGTCTTACTCCTAATCATGGACTTTTTCTTGCTGCCCGCACATCACGTTTTGCCAAGGCCAAATTACGAGCTGTTGGCCGCGAAAAAAATTTATTACCTTTGAGCCGTGGCCGTATTCGGGAAAAAGTCCGCTGGCGTTAATCAAACTTGTCGCAGATGGTTTGGATTCGTCATCCTTTTACTGCTCGCACTTAGTGCCACTTGGTTCCTGCTGGCACCCAGAGAACTGAAGTTGCCAATTCGAGCCGTCCACGACCCCAGCATGGCGTTTAGTCTGGAACCGGAAAAAACGATTTACGCTTCATATGCCGGTTCGGCCAGTTGCCGGTCCTGTCACGCGGAGGCTTATGGTAGCTGGGTGACATCGCATCACGCCATGGCAGAGCGGCAGCCCAGCGTGCAAAAAGATGAGGCCGCGTTCTCTCCGCCGCGAACGTTTCAGCACACGTCACAACAAACTACAGTGCGCGGAAAAAACGGGCATTACGAAATCATCGCCGCAGGGCTGACGGGCACGAATGAAGGTTTCCCCGTGCAACGCATCCTCGCCGAAAATCCGTTGCGCCAGATGCTCGTCGCCTTTCCCGGCGGACGATTGCAAGCAACCGAGATGGCGTTTGACCCGCGCTCGAACGAGTGGTTCAACGTCTATGGCGCGGAGGACCGCCAGCCCGGCGAGTGGGGGCATTGGACGGGACGCGGCATGAACTGGAACACGATGTGCGCCACGTGTCACAACACGCGCGTGCGCAAAAATTACGACGCGACGAACGATGTCTTTCACACCACGATGGTCGAAAGCGGCGTCGGCTGCGAATCGTGCCACGGCCCGCTGAAGGCGCATAACGACTGGCAGGCGGCGAATAAAAAGACAGCGCGCAAAGACCCGACCATCAAAAAACTTTCGCGCGACCAGACCTTCGACCACTGTGCCGCGTGCCATTCGCGCCGCGCGGAAATCACCGGCGACCCTAAGCCGGGCGATTCGTTTTTCGATCATCACCTGCTTTCCATCGTGGACGAATCGGATTTATTTTACGCCGACGGCCAGATTCGCGACGAGGATTATGAAGTCACTGCGTTCCTGGGCAGCCGGATGTTTCAGCACGGCGTGCGGTGCATGGACTGCCACGACGTTCACACCGCGAAAATAAAATTGCCCGGCAACCTGCTGTGCCTGAGCTGCCATTCACCCGGCCAGACGAACGCGCCCCCCATCAATCCGGTGACCCATAGCCATCACGCCGTTTTTGGTTTTGATACCGCCGGCCGGATGACGAATCTTGACCTGACAACTTACGGAAAAAATTCGGTTAGGGAAACTGGCGGCGAATGTGTGAACTGCCACATGCCGCAAACCACGTATATGCAGCGCCACGCGCGGCACGACCACGGCTTCACGATTCCCGATCCGCTGCTCACGAAACAATTCGGCATCCCGAACGCGTGCGAGCGTTGCCACACGGACAAAGGCACGGATTGGAATCTAAAATTCGTCGAGCAATGGTATGGCACGAACATGAATCGCCCGTATCGCCAGCACGCGCAAACCGTGGCCCGCGCCAAAACCGGCGACGACACGGCGCGCGCGCCGCTGCTGAAAATGCTGGGAACCGACGGGCAATTTTACTGGCGCGCGGTCGCGGCCAACCTGCTCGAACGCTGGGTGGCCGAGCCGCCCGTGGCCGCCGCGCTCCTAGAAAAAATTTCCGACACCAACGCACTCGTCCGGCAGAACATCGTGCAAACGCTGATGGCCTTGGGCGAAAACCCTTCGCCAGAAATTCGGGCGGCCCTGAACGCGCGGCTGAACGACCCGGCGCGCAACGTGCGCGTCGTCGCCGCGCAGTCGCTGACGCCGACGTTGAAAGTGGATTCGCTCGCCGGTTCGGAATTGCGGCACATGATGGATCACAACGCCGACCAGCCGACCGGGCAAATGCAGTTGGGAGTTTTTGAACTCGCGCGCGGCGACGCCACGAACGCGCTGAAACATTTTCAAACCGCTGCCAAGTGGGACACGTTTTCGCCGGGCATCCGGCACGAACTGGCCATCGTGTTGAGCCAGCTTGGGCGGACGACCGAGGCCATTGAGGAATTGCAGGCCGCCGTGCGGCTCGCGCCGGGTGAGGCGGAATTTCATTACAAGCTCGCGCTCGCGCTGAACGAAGTTGGCGAGAAAGAAAAAGTTTTGGCCGAGTTGGAAGCGGCGGTGAAACTCGATCCGCGCCACGCCCGCGCCGGATATAATTTGGGTCTCGCCCGCCACGCCGCCGGCGATTCGGCGGGCGCGATTCAGGCGCTGCTCGCCGCCGAGTCCGCCGACCCGCGCGATGCCCGCATCCCCTACGCCCGCGCCACGATTCATGCGCAGCTCGGCCAGATGAAGGAAGCGCGCAACGCCACGCAGCGGGCGGTGGAATTGAATCCGCAGTTCACCGAGGCGGCGGCGTTGCTGCAACAATTGCAAGGGCGCTAACCTTCACGCGCCCGAGTGCGGTAGTTGGTTGGCAATTTATTTGAGACCAAAATTTTCACCGTGCGTGGCATCATCCTTGATCTGCGTGACAACGATTTCTTTGATGACTGGTTGCCCGTCCGCCAACAAGGCAATCTCAATGCTTGTTAATTTTGTTAGGAGCGATAATTCCATTCGTTGCAATGCAGTCTCAATTCGACGCAATGTGTGACCGCGAAGCAAAACCTCGTGCGTGGCAAACACTATACGAAGTAGCTGCTGCTTCCCTTCGGCCTTGAGTTCTGCGAACGCAAACTGATCGAATGGCAGCAGCAAGCTGCCTCCAGCCGGCAGTTCAATTTTGACGCCGGGGGCGTTCGGATCGCTCGCCCAACATTCAGGTGATTTTGTGTTCATGTTTTTGGTTGTGGTTTAGGTGACGACGACGCGCCAGTTTCAACCGACAAAATGTGTCGGCAGCGCGTTGTCCAAAACGGAGAAGATGACCGTGCAGGCGATCCCAAAGCCGGACGCCGCGTGCGATGAAAATTTCACGCGGCTGATAGACCGTGACCCGATTGAGAACCTTGTTGGAAACGGTGACAAACTTGCCGCCGACTTCGACCAGCACGTTTGATTTCAAAATGCCCGCCAGCTTTCCTTTTGTTCCTGATTGAGCGTCACCCACTTTTTGGTTGAACACGCTGACGGCATCCGCCGGATAAAAACGTTCGTCGCGTTTTTGTGTGTTGGTCAGATCAATTTTTTCCAGCACTTGAACCGCCGTATCGTCAGCCCCAAGCAGCCCTTTGGTTTTAAGCGAATCGCGGACTGATGAATTAACCCGATGCACTTCGCTCCACGTCTGCGAAACCACGACCGCCGAAGCGTCTTGTTCAGCGAGCCGGACATATTCTTCCGCCAACTTCTCTGTTTGATTACCCAGCCCACACTCCACAACTGCTCCAAGCCGGTTAAGCCGTTCAAACGACTCGCCCATTTTTCCTGACGCCGCCGATTCCACGGCGTTGCGATACTGTTTGATTTGATCGCGCTCGTTGTTCGTCTTGCCACGCGACGGATCTTGCCGTCGAATTTTCTGCAACTCAACCGGCTTGATGCCCGCATGACGTTCAATCGCCAGCAGTGCATCCGAAGCCTCAACTGCTCCGTGCTGCCGCGTGTCGCCCGAAAGTATCAGCCGCCCATTTCGTTCGCGAACTAGCCGGATCAATTCGTGCATTTGCCGTCCGCCAATCTGACCGGCTTCGTCCACGACGACCACCGCGCGTTCCGCCAGTTCACGCTTGAGGACGAAACTGGCGACCGTGGACGGCGACGGAAACCCGGCGCGCTCCAGCTCCACGATTTGCTGGCGCTGTGGTGCAAGCGTCACGACCCGCCGATCTGCTTGCTGAAGTTGTTCCACCAGTTCGCGCAAGACAAAACTCTTGCCCGTGCCAGCACCGCCCCGAAATATCGAAACTAAATTGATGGAGGATAACAAAGCATCCAACGCCGCGCGTTGTTCATCATCCAGTTTGGAATTGAACGGCTGGGGGTTCGCAACCAACGGCCACGCATCGCCCACACCATCCTTGACGGTCTGGACAATCTCCCATTCGCGCAGCAGCACTTCGCGCAACGTCACATCGCCCGGACGTTCATCGGTGCGGATGCAGCTACGGTGCTGCGTGAACTCCTTGATCTGCGCCACTGAAAAATCTTCGCCGCGCGCCCGGCCCAAGGCTTCCTGCCAAATCTGACATTCACGCACGACCGAGTTGCGGTCGAACAAATGTTCTTCCGCCCACGCGACGGCCTCGCTGACAGCAATGGATTTTTTCTGTTTGAAATCGTTGCCGGGAAACTTTGCAAGTTGTCGCAGCGATGCCCGTTCCGCATCGGTCAACTGGGATTCCCACAACGCCAGCAATTCCGCGCGGCTCAAATCCTTTTGCTTCCGCGTTCGTTCCGCCGTGGCAAGCTGGGCGCGCAAGGTTTGAAATTTGCACTCGCAAGTTCCGGCTTCTCCGCGAGCAGTTTGGCAAGCGCCGCATCAATCTGTGTGTGACGCTTGGAAAAACGTTCGCACAATTCTTCACCGACACCTTCAATTTCAAAATCACCGCGCACCCGATTCCGAATCCGATAACCAAAGCCCCGCAATTCACGGGTGAGTTCATGGTAGTAGGCGTTCTCGGCAAATTTTCTGGCGCGGAGCAGTTCGTAATTTTGCAGTGCCTTCCAACGCTTTTCCACGGCATCGAAGGTCGCATTAAAAACGATGCAGTGCGTGTGCAGATGTGGGTCGAGTTCGCGAGACGTGTCATGGGCGAACAACGCGGCGGCAAAATTTCCAGTCAAACGATCACCTTGCACTCCGCCAACCCGGATGCGCGTGGCCGAGAAAGTTTCAAATTCCCGCAACGCCAACCGCACGGCGCGATGGTGCGCTTCCATGATGCGTTCGTCCTTGCCCAAAAATCCGGCTAGCGAAACTGATTTTGGCGGTGAAAAAGTGAAGTCGAAAAAAATCCTGCGATTGGCCGCGTTCGAGCCACCTTCGGCTCGCGTCGTATTTTGCCGCTGAGTCAATGTCTCGCCAGTGGCCGGATGTTGATTTTCGCAGAGCCGTAAGAAATCTTCAGCGCGGACTTTCCCGGCCAAGCCAAGCCGTTCTGCGCCCAAACCAATCCACTCACCGGAGACGCGCTGGCCTTCATCGTAGTAATCGCCGACCGCCAGATGTTCGGCGAAATATTCTTCGGCGTTCTTAAGGTTGTATTGCGTTTTGGCAGTGACCACGCCTGCACACTACCAATACCGCCAGAACATTTGCGTATGTGCTACATCGCCTCGTGTGAACCGCCGTGACCAACGTGCGCTCCGGTCGGCACGCGGCTGCGCTGATTCCGCTTCGTCCGCGCCGCCTCCCGGAACGCACGCTCGTCACGGCTGGCATCGTTCGCA